>CANGMW010000159.1 GCA_947454695.1 Comamonadaceae bacterium
CGGTGCACAAGCGGTTAGGCAGCATGGGAAACACCCGCGCCGAGGTGTAGACCGAGGTGGTGTTGTGCCGCGCATGGGCGTCAATGGCCGAACCCTGTTTGACCAGCGCATCCACATCCGCAATGGCCACAAAAATGCGCATCCCGCCTTGGGGCAATCGCTCACAGGCGGTCAGTTGATCCAGGTCGCGCGAATCGTCGTTGTCCAGCGAGCACCATGGCAGCGCGGTCAGGTCGCGTAGATGGTCTTGCGGGCCAGGGTGGGCGGCTTGCAGTTGATCGACCTCATGCAGAACGGCCGAGGGGAACTCGGGCTCCAGTCCACGGCTGAACATGGCCCAAGTAGCGATGGTCGCCAAACTGCTGCGTTGGTTGGAAAGTTCATGCCGCATGAAAAAGACCTCTAAATAGAAGTGCCCATTGTGCGCCCGTTGTGGCGGGTAAAACCCCGCAGAAATCAACAGATCCATCAGGGCTCAATGCCCGCGTCAGACCTTTGGCTTTTTTAGCGATTGCTTCCAGGCCTTGATGCTGTGCGCCACATCGGCAGGTTGCCGCAAAAGCTGCACACCCGCAGGCAGTTCGTCGCTCAGCGCGGCCGCACCGGCCCCGCCCACCCAGATCTGCGCATGAGGCGGCAGCTGCGCGCGCAAGTTATGCAGCCGGTCCAACACGTCACGCCGCGTCGCATAGGCACTGAAACTCAAGGCCAGCACATCAATGCGAAGCTGCTGCACGGCCTGCACGATGTCCACCAAGGGGGTGGACGTTCCCAACATGAACCGGCTGCAAGTACCCAGTGCGAAATAACACTCGGCCATGAGCAAGCCCAAGCCATGTTGTTCGCCGGGCGTGGTGGTCAATAGCACCCGGGGTGCGGTCTTTCGGGTGCCTTTGTTCGCATCCAAGCCGGCAATGGCTTCACGCAAAATCGACTGCAGCATTTCAGTGAAGAGGTGCTCTTGGTACACCGAAATATCTCCACGCATCCAGGACTCGCCCACCAGCTTGCACAAAGGCGCGACCCACTGCTCCACTACGCAGCCAAGTCCGTGGTCTTTGATTTTTTTCTGCAAGGCCAGGCGGATTTTCTCCGTCTGGTCCAGTGCCAACCATTGCAGCCAAGTCGCTGAGTCTGGCAACAAGGCAGGTCCATCGCCCGCCAATGCCGATTGCCCCGTATTGCGCTTGGCGCTGGGTTGAACACCCGCTGGCGCGTCGGGCTTAGCGCTGAGCAAGGCGAGCAATTGCGCCGGCGCGAGCATCACCACTTTGCCAGGACGAAAACCGGTATCCAGCAGCCGTTTGATCAAACGCAGCCGCTGGACCTGCTCCTGCGGGTAAGCCCGCTCACCCAGCGCATCGCGCAAAGGCACCGGAAAACCATAGCGCCGCTCCCACACCCGCAAGGTGTCCTTACCCAGACCCGTCTCGCGTTCTACATCGCCAATCGAACGCGGTGCCAGTGCGATTGGCCTGGATCGGCTTGAGCGGGCGGAAACGACAGTCATACAGGGTGCGTCAGGTCGTGGGGCAGACTTAGGGAAGTAGTGCAGGGGTGCAGGTCCAGGTGGAGTGCCACGCAAAGGACCGACCAAGCGCCTTAGCATACAATGATTTTGTCTAGGACAAAACAGGTGAATGGCATGAAAATCGGCATTGTGGGATCGGGTATCTCCGGACTGGCTGCAGCGCACCGGCTGCGCGAGCATGCGCACGTCACCTTGTTTGAAGCAGGCTCTTATTTCGGCGGCCACACGCACACGGTGGACCTGACCCTGCCCACCGCGCAGGGCACCCAAACCTGGGGGGTGGACACCGGTTTTTTGGTCTTCAACGAACGCACCTACCCCAAGCTGATTGCACTGCTGGCTGAACTGGATGTGCAGACGGCCCCGTCTGACATGTCGTTTTCGGTGCAAGTGCCCCAAGCACGTGGCCAAGAAGCGCTGGAGTGGAGTGGCAGCAGTTTGGCCACCGTCTTCGCCCAAAAGAAAAATCTGTTGAGCCCCCGCTTTTGGGGCATGTTGCGCGATCTGCTGCGCTTTAACCGCTTGTGCACTGAACTGGCTTTGGCGCTAGAAGAAGCCCGCATGACGCAGTCGCTGCAGGATTTTTTAGACCAGCATCACTTCGGCCAAGCCTTTCGCGACTGGTATTTTTTGCCGATGCTGGGCTGCATCTGGAGCTGCCCGACTGACCAGATGTTGCAATTTCCGGTCGCCACCATGATCCGCTTTTGCCACAACCACGGTCTGCTGCAAGTGAGCGACCGGCCGCAATGGCACACGGTGCTCGGGGGCGCGCGGCACTATGTGGACAAGATCGTGGCCAGCCTGCCCAGCGTGCACCTGAACACACCCGTGCTGCGCATCGAGCGCGACAGCGCCGGTGTCACCGTGCACACGGCGGGCGGCTCCGAGCGCTTTGACCATGTGATCCTGGCCGCCCACAGCGACCAATCTCTGGCCCTGCTCGCGCAGCCCACCCCGCTTGAAGCGCAGGTCTTGGGCGCCATCCGCTACCAAGCCAACCGGGCCGTTTTGCACACCGACATTTCGGTATTGCCCCAGCGGCCCAGCGCCTGGGCGGCTTGGAATTACGAGCGTGCCATCGACCCCGCACAGGAATCGAGCCGGGTCTGCTTGCACTACTTGCTCAACCAGCTGCAGCCGCTCCCGTTTGACCAACCCATCATCGAATCGCTCAACCCGGCGCGACCGATTGCCGAGCACAAAATTCTGGCCGAGTTTGAGTACAGCCACCCGGTGTTTGACCTGGCCGGCATTGCGGCGCAGGCCCATGTGCCCGACTTGCAGGGCGTGCACAACACCTGGTACTGCGGTGCCTGGACCGGCTACGGCTTTCATGAAGACGGACTCAAATCCGGCATGGCGGTTGCCCAAGAATTGTTGAGCTACACCGATGCTGCCAGGCGCGCTGCCGCATGACTGGACTTTGCGCAGCGCAGATCGGCTTTGGCCAGGTGAGGCATACCCGCTTGCGCCCGCGACGGCATGCGTTTGCCTACGACACTTATTTTTTGATGCTGCCTATTCGCTCATTGCAAGATGCCACTGCGATGGGCACGCTGGCGGTGAACCGGCCCGGTCTCATCAGTTTTTTTGAAGCCGACCACGGTGACGGCCGCAGCCCCGAGCAGGGCGGCGTGCTGGCCTGGCTGCAAGAAGTCCTGCATACCGAAGAGATTGACGATGCCCACGGCGAGGTCTGGCTGCACACCTACCCACGTGTGCTGGGCTACACCTTCAAGCCGGTGAGTTTCTGGTACTGCCACCGCACGGACGGCAGCTTGCGTGCCATCGTGGTGGAGGTGAACAACACCTTTGGCGAACGGCACTGCTACTTACTGGACCAACCCCACTACGGCGAAACGCTGGTGGCACAGAAGTGCTTTCATGTCTCGCCGTTTTGCCACATCGAAGGGCAGTACCGGTTTCGATTCATGCGCACCCGGCACGACGGCCAGGACCGCACCGTGGTGCGCATCGACCATGACGACGCCCAAGGCCCTTTGATCAACACCAGCGTGAGCGGCACCTTGCACGCCATCACGCCGGCCACCCTGCGTCGCGCCCTGTGGCGCTACCCGGCCATGACCCTGATGGTGATGGCCCGCATCCATTGGCAGGCGCTTAAGATTTGGCTCAAGCGCGTGGGGTTTGTGCGCAAACCCCCAGCCCCTGACCGTTTTGTAACCCGTTAGCCCATGAACACCCTGAGCACTTCAGATCAAGCTTCAACGACTTCAAGCGCGCGCGCGCCGGCGGCAGCACGCACCGTCCTGCGCCTCTTGCAGCAACTGCGCCACGGCACGCTCACCATCCAATTGCCCGATGGCCGTGAGATGCGCGTGGGCGACGACCAAGGCCCGCAAGTCAACATCACCCTGCACAACTGGAACCCTTTGAGCGCGGCGCTCAAATCGGGCGACATCGGGTTTGCCGAGAGCTACATCGCAGGGGACTGGACCACGCCGCAGCTGGCCGAACTGCTGGGCTTGATGCTGGCCAACCGCAAAACACTGGATGAGGTGATTCACGGCACCTGGGCCGGCCGGCTGATTTACCGTGTGCGCCACCTGCTCAAGCGCAACACCAAAGCCAACAGCCGCAAAAACATACACGCCCACTACGACCTGGGCAACGCGTTCTACAGCCTGTGGCTGGACGAGACCATGAACTACTCGTCAGCCTGGTTTGAAGGCCAGCAGGCCAAAGACCTGCGCGAGGCGCAACATGCCAAGGTGCGGCGCGCGCTCAAAATGTGCGGCGTGCAGCCCGGCGACCGGGTGCTGGAAATCGGCTGCGGCTGGGGCGCGCTGGCCGAAAAAGCCACGACAGAATTCGGCGCCCAAGTGACCGGCGTGACTTTATCCACCGAACAGCTCGCCTGGGCGCAGCAACGCCTGGCCGCGCTGGGGCAGGATCAGAATGCCGCGTTTCGTTTGCAGGACTACCGCGACATTGCCGACGGCCCCTATGACGCCATCTGTTCGATTGAGATGCTCGAAGCCGTGGGACAGGCCTACTGGCCCACGTACTTTGACAGCGTGGCGCGCTTGCTCAAACCCGGCGGCCGCGCCTGCATCCAGACCATCGTGATCCAGGACGCCTTGTTCGATCGCTATGTGCGCTCGACCGATTTCATTCAGCAGTACATTTTTCCGGGCGGCTGCCTGCCCAGCCCCGGCGAGGTGCGCCGCCATGCCAAAGCTGCGGGCCTCACGGTGGTGGACGAACTTGCCTTCGGGCGCGATTACGCCGAAACCTGCCGACGTTGGCGTCACGACTTCATGGCCCAGCGAGAACAGGTGCTGGCCCTGGGCTTTGATGAGCGCTTTATTCGGATCTGGGAGTTCTACCTGGCTTATTGCGAAGCGGGTTTTGATGCAGGTGACATCGACGTGGTCCAGTACACGCTGTCACGTTGAGATGCAGCAGGCCCTTGGATAACTGCTTGCGCTTTGCAGCTTGCAGGAACACACTGCACCCAGCCTCTTTGACCGGACCACTGACCATCATGAACCTCCTTCCCCGACTTCCCCGACTTAACCGCCTCGGCCGACTCGCCCGACACACCCGCCGCTGGCTGGGCCTGTTCGCCCTCAGCCTGGGCGGCCTCGCCGTCTTGAGCGCCTGCTCCAGCCAGGACCTCAGCCAATACCGTGCCGAGCGACCCACGCTGGACCTGGCCAGCTACTTCAACGGCAAGGTGATCGCCCACGGCATTTTTCAAAACCGCAGCGGCCAGGTGGTGAAACGCTTCACGGTGGACATGGACAGCCACTGGGTCGGTGACCAAGGCGTGCTGGACGAACACTTCACCTATTCCGACGGCAAGACCGAGCGCCGCGTCTGGCGTCTGACCAAGCACGCCGATGGCCATTACAGCGGCACGGCCGACGATGTGGTGGGTACCGCGCGGGGGCAAACCGCGGGCAACGCCTTTCAATGGGCCTACACCCTCAAGCTGCCGGTGGACGGCAGCGTCTACGAAGTGCAGTTCGACGACTGGATGTACCTGGTGGACGACCGCGTGATGATCAACCGCGCCACCATGAGCAAGTTCGGCGTGCGCCTGGGCGAAGTCACCCTGTCCTTTCACAAGCCCGCACCATGAGCCTGAATCCACCCATCCGTGACTGGCATGGTCAGCGCGTCTGGCTGGTGGGCGCGTCCAGCGGCATCGGCCTGGCTTTGGCCGAACGGCTGCACGCCCAAGGCGCCAGCGTCATCCTCTCAGCCCGCAAGCGCGAAGCCCTGGAGGCGTTTGTGCAGACGCACCCGGGCAGCATCGCCCTGCCCCTGGACGTGACCGACCATGCCGCCGTGGTGCAAGCAGCGCAGACTGCCCTGGCCGAAGGCCCCTTGGACATGGTGTGCTTTTGCGCCGGCTACTACCAGGCCATGCGTGCCACCGCCATCGACCTGCCCGACTTGCTGCGTCACCACAACGTCAACACCGTGGGGGCGCTGCATGTGCTCGATGCCGTCATGCCCGCCTTGCTGGCGCGTGGCCGCGGTCACATCAGCCTCATCAGC
>CANGMW010000160.1 GCA_947454695.1 Comamonadaceae bacterium
GAGTGCAGGATGGACTTGTGGCAATTGCGGTCCACCACCACCACGTCGCCCGGCGCCACCGTGTGGTGCCACACCATCTTGTTGGAGGTGCTCGTGCCGTTGGTCACAAAGTAGCAATGGTCGGCATTGAAGATGCGCGCCGCATTGCGCTCGCTCTCACCAATCGCGCCGTTGTGGTCGAGCAGCTGGCCCAGCTCTTCTACCGCATTGCACACGTCGGCGCGCAGCATATTCTCGCCATAAAACTGGTGGTACATCTGACCCACCGGGCTTTTCAGAAAAGCCACCCCGCCCGAGTGCCCCGGGCAGTGCCAGGAATAAGAGCCGTCTTCTGCGTAGTCGAGCAGCGCTTTGAAAAACGGCGGCTGAACCCCTTCCAGGTAACTTTTGGCCTCACGGATGATGTGGCGCGCCACAAATTCCGGGGTGTCTTCAAACATGTGGATGAAGCCGTGCAGTTCGCGCAGGATGTCATTGGGCAGGTGGCGCGAGGTTTTGGTCTCGCCATAGATGTACAGCGGCACATCGGCGTTTTTGCGGCGAACCTCGTCAATGAAGCTGCGCAAATTCAAAACAGCCGGGTCCAAATCGGGCCCGGGCGTGAATTCCTCGTCGTCAATCGACAAAATAAAGGCACTGGCCCGACTTTGCTGTTGGGCAAATTGGCTCAGATCCCCATAACTGGTCACACCAAGCACTTCAAACCCTTCAGACTCAATGGCCTGGGCCAATGCACGAATCCCCAGCCCGGAGGTGTTTTCAGAGCGAAAGTCTTCATCGATGATGACAATGGGGAAGCGAAATTTCATGTAAAGCTCCAAGCGGGCATGAAAAAATTGAAATGCAGGCGCGAAGTGTAATGACTATTTGACGCTTAGCCATTCACCCCTTGGGGACGGAGTACAAAAAACTTAACTTAATCCAACATCTGCCTGAGTTTTAGCCGTTCCACCTTGCCCGTTGCCGTGCGCGGTATGACGTTCACCGCCTGAACCACCACAAAGGCGCTGAACCCTTTGAGGGTGGCCGCGACATGCGCTTGCATTTTTTCGACGGCTTTGTCTTCATTGGGAACAATCGCAATTGCGATCAAGTCGCGCGTTGCGCCAGAGGTTTTCATGACCATGGCCACATCGCTAAGGTAAGGCAGTTTTTTGTATTCGGCCTCCATGCTGGCCGGATTAACTTTGACCCCCCCCATATTGAGTAAATCATCCTGACGGCCTACAAGTTTGAGTAAACCCTGCTCAGTGATTTGTCCTAAATCGCCAGGCCAGAACCAGCCATCTTTGAAATTTTCAGACTGTGGGCTCTGCGTATCAACATAGTTGTGCGCCATGTGCGCGGTTTTGATTCGAACATGTCCCTCAATGCCTTGGTCAAGACGATTTCCAAACTCATCGCAGATGTCCAGTTCCACGCCGGGAAGAATCAACAAGCCCACGTCCACCATGTCGCGTCGACGTATTCCTATGAATCCGACTTCATTGGTCCCGTACATGTCCACTACATCATGCGCAATGGTGTCCAATGCCCAATCAAAATGGGCAGCGGGAACAGCCCCTCCAAAAACCGTCAGCATCATTTTTGGGGCCTGGATAGCCGTGCCCCCTTTCATTTGCAAAATGGATGTCAGCTCAATTGGAAGTAAGGTGGCATGCGTGACCCGGTAACGCTGCCAGGCATCTCGGAATGAGATCGCGTCATTCAACACAACAGCGCCCCCTGCGCGGATACAAGCCGTGGCCGTTGCGTACATGCCGCCGACAGAAAATGGTGCATTGATCCAGCAGACGCTTTGAGGTTCGTAATTGCAAAACCAACTCCACCGCGCCACCCAACCTTCAAACATATTGCGATTCAGTGCAATGCGTTTGGGCAAGCCCGTTGTCCCCGAAGTTTTAAGCATGCGTAGCGTGTCCGACAACGCGTATTGAACTGGCCCATTCGTTTGCCGAGTGCTTGAGGCGTCAGCTAATAAAAGTTGTCGATCTATGCAAACTGTCCTGATGGGCTTGTTGGACTTCGTTTTTTCAGTGCAAAGAATCAAACTCGCAGGCCACAGTTCTGCTTTTAGCGTGACGTGCTCAACAGCAGCAACAGAAGAAGAGCAAAGTCCTACATTCTCCAACCCCAAAAGCACAAGCCAATTCAAGTAAAGATCATCGATGCACACTTCTACGACCGATTGCTTGCTGCAATCAGCCGTAAGCCCGGCCAAATAGTTGGTCACGGTTTTCAGGTCAGCATTCAAGCGCGCATAACTGATGTCTTCATTTGCGCAATGCAAAGCCCAACGTCCTGGACGTACAGCGGCATGGAACTCAATGAGTTGCGAGGTGGTTGGTAGTGCGCTGTCCATGGCAGTTCCAAAAAATAGGCAAAAAAAATGCGCCAGAAGGCGCATTTTTACCGCATGGTTGGCGGAGAGGGCGGGATTCGAACCCGCGGTGAGTTTTACCCCACGCACGCTTTCCAGGCGTGTGACTTAAACCGCTCATCCACCTCTCCGAAGCCTCTTAGTTTAACCGAGCTTGGGCCCTTCTCCGGTGCGTCACC
Organism: Comamonadaceae bacterium; assembly: GCA_947454695.1. Classification (GTDB taxonomy): domain Bacteria; phylum Pseudomonadota; class Gammaproteobacteria; order Burkholderiales; family Burkholderiaceae_C; genus CANGMW01. The sequence continues at coordinate 2,560 of CANGMW010000160.1, forward strand.
CATAAAAAAGGCGCCGATATGCTCGGCGCCTTCTTCGGAGTAAGGTTTTTTGCTTATCGCACGACCGCGATTTGCACGCGCTGGCCACCCCGGTAGGTCCAAAGCGTCAAAGCACCGTTTTTAATGTCGCCCTTCTCGTCAAAAGAAATCGGGCCGGACACACCTTGATAGCCCTGGGTGGCGGCCAACACCGGCAAATACTTAGCCGGGTCTGACGAGTTCGCTTTGACCATGGCGGCCACCATCAACTTGGTAGCGTCATAGACGTAGGGGGCATACAGTTTGACTTCATCATTGAACTTGGCTTTGTAGCGAGCCCGGAAGTCGTCCATGCCGGCTTTGGATTCGCCCTCGACCCCGCCCGCTTCAGCACACACCACGCGGTCGTCGCCTAAACCCTCCGCGGCGAGTCGGATCAGGTCCGCCGTACAAATGCCGTCGCCACCCATGAATTTGGCTTTGACGCCCAACGCGCTCATTTGTTTGAGCATGGGTCCGCCGACGGCATCCATGCCACCAAAGAAGATCACATCAGGCGATTTGGCTTTGATAGATGTCAGGATGGCGTTGAAGTCACTGGCCTTGTCATTGGTGAATTCTTTGGCAACCACCTTGGCGCCTGCGGCTTCGGCGGCCTTGGTGAACTCTTCTGCAACGCCTTGGCCGTAGGCGGTACGGTCATCGATGATGGCCACGGTTTTGGCTTGCAGCTTTTGCACGGCATATTTGCCCAATGTGCTGCCCAAGTGCACGTCATCGGCCACCAAGCGGAAGGCTGTTTTAAAACCTTGTCGCGTGTATTTGGGGTTGGTGGCTGAGGGGGAAATCTGGGGGATGCCTGCATCGTTGTAAATCTTGGAGGCCGGAATGGTGGTGCCGGAATTCAAGTGTCCAATGATGCCGGCCACTTTGGCGTCGACCAACTTTTGCGCGACAGAGGTGCCCTGTTTGGGGTCACTGGCATCGTCTTCGGTGAGCAAGGTCAGCGTCACTTTTTTGCCGTCGATCATCACGCCAGTCGCATTGAGTTCATCAATGGCCATGCGGGCGCCGTTTTCGTTGTCACGGCCCAAGTGGGCGATGGGGCCGCTGATCGGCCCCACATGGCCGATTGTGACCACGCCGTCATCCTTTTTGGCGCAGCCTGAAAACACCGCTGCGACAGCAACGGTTACAGCCCACAAAGACACGGCATTAGCGATTTTTTTGTACTGCATGAAACACTCCAACTGGGTTGAAAACTCACCTCGAAATACTAAACCACTCCATCAGAAGCCTATCTAAGCCGGCCAAGGGCGTCGCGCCATCAGGGAAATTTAACGAAAAGCATTCGGTACCGAAGGTGCCCCCGTCGTTGGCGGCGCGTCGCCAGCTTCATTCGCCATGTCGCGCACAAGGGCTTGAATACGCTCACGCAAGAGGGGCCTTAAGGCATTCAACTGCGCTTGCACCAGCTCATCTACGACGAGAACCAGATTCTCTGCAAGGCGAGACTGAAAGTCGTTTGTCATCGGTTTCCAGTGCGGGTGGGAACCTGGACCGGGCACGACGGACTCCCCCACCACATGGGTCAATGTAGGAATTCCTTTGAGCACTGTGGGCGGAATCGCTGGCATCAGGTAGCTCCCTTGAGGTTCAAATCGTGGCGCGTGAGCTGATAGCCCAGCGCGGTGTACTGTTTCCAGCGCACCCGGGCTGATTGCCGATCAGTATCGTCCAGACTGACCACATCAATCAGTCTTTCAAATTGATCGAACCCTTCAGGGACGTCGTGCCCAAGATTGAGCAAAACTTGGCGATGGGGCGCTTGCGTCACCGACTCACTCAGCACGACGGGTGTCGCCGCAAGAACTTCTGCAGACGCGGACGCAAGTGCGTGGGGCACAAATTCTTGAGCCGAAAAAGTCCACAGCAATGCGTCCAGGTGCTCCAAATCATGCGCCTGCGCTGTCACCACGACTTGCGAGCCACTTGCCACCGCTTTGCGCAACAAGCGACAAGCGTAGGCCAGCTTGTCGGGGGCGTTGAAGTGAAAAGCAACGTCAGTCACGGGTATGCGACTACTTACGGCTTCGTTCGGGCGCGAGAAACGGCTTGGGTGGCCTTCGCAGTGGAAGCGCTGTGGAGTAAAAAGTCCATCAGCAATCCCACAGGCCGACCCGTCGCGCCCTTGGCTAAACCGTTTTTCCAAGCGGTGCCGGCAATGTCCAGGTGAGCCCACTCAAATTTGCCAGCAAAGCGCTGCAAAAACTTGGCGGCGGTGATGGCCCCGCCTGCACGGCCGCCCACATTGGCCACATCGGCAAAGTTGGACTTCAGACCCTCGGCATATTCTTCATCCAGCGGCAAGCGCCAGCACAAGTCCATAGACGCCTCACCAGACGCCATGAGCTTGGTGGCCAGGGTATCGCTGGTTGAGAAAAGCCCGCTGCGAATTTGGCCCAGTGCAATCGCGCAAGCACCGGTCAGCGTGGCGATGTCCACCACGGCACGGGGTTTGAAGCGCTCAGCATAGGTCAGGGCATCACACAGGATCAATCGCCCTTCTGCGTCGGTGTTGAGAATTTCAATGGTTTGACCGCTCATGCTGGTCACCACATCGCCCGGCTTGATGGCATGGCCATCGGGCATGTTTTCGCATGAAGGAATCAGCCCCACAACGTTGATCGCTGGTTTGTATTCGCCCAGAGCGCGAAACACCCCCAAGACGCTGGCAGCACCCGACATATCAAATTTCATCTCGTCCATTTCGGGCGCCGGTTTGAGGGAGACACCCCCAGTGTCAAAGGTAATGCCTTTGCCGACAAGCACGGTCGGCGCCTGCGATTTGGCTGCACCGTTGTACTGCAAGACGATGAAACGAAGCGGCTGGGACGAGCCTTGTGACACCGCCATGAACGAGCCCATGCCCAGTTTTTCCACCTCTTTGGGGCCGAGGACCTGGCAACTGATGTTGGGAAGACGCGCCAGCGAGCGGGCTGCTTGCGCCAGCATGGTGGGCGTGGCGTGGTTGGCCGGCCGGTTAGCCCATTCCTTGGCCATTTCAATGCCCGAAACTTCGGCGACAGCTTGGGCAAACATGGTTTTAACGCTGCTGGTCTGCGACACCCCTAGGGTGATGCGCGCCAGTTGGCGGCTCTCCACCTTGGTTTTGGTGGTGGTGTACACATAGCTGGCATCGGCCACGGCCAGAATGGCCGCCCGCAAGGCGTCAGGCTTGGGCTGCTCTATGAAGCAGATGAGCATTTTTTTGACGCCAGGGGTCCAAGTCTTCACCGCCTGCGTGGCCGCGGCGACGGCCTGGCGCACCTGTTTGGCGGTGCCCTCGCCTATTCCTACCAACAGGGTTCGAGCGGCTTGGGTTTGGGCTGCGCGGTACAAGCTGAGCAGGCGCGCAGGTTTGGTTTCTAAATCACCCGCTTTGATGGCTTGCCCAATCAAAGCGGACAAGTCGTCTTTACCGGGTTTAAAGTTGCTGGGTACTAAGACGACCAATAC
>CANGMW010000161.1 GCA_947454695.1 Comamonadaceae bacterium
GGTGAACCTAAGCAGGTGAACAGCGCATTGCGATTGATGGGCTTGCCTGATTTTTTCAGCACCGTGCCGCCATTGAATTGCTCCATGTAGGAATGGTCACGGGTGCGCGCGAGCATGTCACGGTCGCGCACCATGTACATGCGCGAGTCCCCGCAATGCACCCAAGTCACCATGCCGTCTTGAATCAATGCGGCCACGATGGTGGTGCGTGGTGAATCGATCATGGCTTGTTCTGAGGCGTAGCTCAGTATCTGACGGTGTGCGTGCATCACAGCGGAAGATAAAAATTCACGCGCATCTTCGATCTTGGCCGTTTTGACCTGCTGTTGAAACTTGGCAGTCATCACTTGCAGTGCCAATTGCGCCGCAACTTCACCTTGCGGATGCCCGCCCATGCCATCAGCCAAAATAAACATGGCTGCGCTGCGGGTGTAGCAATAACCCATGCGATCCTCGTTGGTAACTCGACCGCCCTTACGACTGGTTTGAAATACAGAGAATTTCATCTGGGTTTGGTGACGCTGCCCGTCACAGTTTGGACCGTTTTTTTGGTGTCAGCCATCAGGTTGTCGAATTGAAGTCTTACTTTATCTGCAACCGACATACGGGTGTACAAGCGCTCGCCTTCGCGACTGAGTTCTTTTTGTAAGGTGAACACGGATTGAGGTCGAGATAAAGGATCCAATGCCATGCACCACTCCACGACCTCAATCAGGTTGTCCGAATAAATGCCCCGCAGCTTTGAAAGCGAAATGGCGATGCGGTCTTTTTCCTGTCGCTGCGTGGCCTCACTGGGAGGGTAACCATGCATGCAGGCGTAGATACATGCCCCAACGGCATAGATATCGGTCCAAGGCCCCATTGAAGCGCTGCGTTTGTACATTTCTGGCGCCGCAAAACCCGGGGTGTACATCGGCCTAATGAAGTTGCCCTCTTTACTGAGCACCTCCCGTGCGGCACCGAAGTCGATCAGCACAGAACGGTTATCGTCTGTGATGAAAATGTTGGCAGGCTTGATATCCAGGTGCAGCATTTTGTGCTGATGCACGATGCGCAAGCCACGCAGGATTTCATCAAACAAGGACCGGATCGTCGACTCGCGAAACACTTTGGCCTGCTTTTGATCGCGCGCCGTGATGATGAATTCTTGCAATGCGCCGCCTTCCAGGTAATTCATCACCATGTAGACGGTTTCGTTCTCACGGAAAAAATTGAGCACACTGACCACGGACGGGTGAGAGATTTGCGCCAGTGAGCGCCCCTCTTCAAAAAAACTTTTCAACCCGAGTCGGTACAGTGAAATTTTGTCAGGTTGCACGCGCGGCGCCAACTCGCCTTGGGCACGCGAGGCCAATGAGGCCGGCAGGTACTCTTTGATGGCGACTTGCTGGCCGTCAGCATCGGTCGCCAAATAGACGATGCCGAACCCCCCTGCAGCCAGTTTGCGAACCACCCGGTAACCTCCGATCATTGTCAACGGGGACAATGGTGCTGGTTTAACCTTTGACATAATTTTTTGGTGAAACTCCCGAGGGTGTAGCCATAACGGTTATTCTTGGATACACCTCACGGAATACAAAAATCGCAATGTCAGTTTACAGCATGACGGGCTATGCAAGTGCCCAAACCAATACCCCTGATACATCTCCTGACCAGACGTCAAGGGCGGTTTCTTCCGCCCGTTTGGGGCTCGAAATTCGCTCGGTTAACAGCCGGTTTTTAGACCTGACATTTCGACTCCCGGAAGAGCTGCGGGCGCTAGAGCCGCTCATGCGCGAGCAGCTCAATGCCCAACTTAAACGGGGCAAAGTTGAAGTGCGCGCCTTCATCGAATCTTCCGCGAACAGCGTCGTGGCCGAACCCACTGCGCGGCTCATGCAACGACTCAACGGGGTTCAAGACAGCATCCTGGCCTGGCTGCCGCAAGCTGCACCGTTGAGCGTAGCCGACGTCATCAAACTCGCCGCCAATGAGCAAAGCTCACCCCAGGATTGGTCGACTCTGTTGCCGCCGCTGCTGACCTCGACCCTTCAGGAATTGTTAGCTGCTCGTCAACGTGAAGGGGACCGCCTGGCCAGTATGCTGCTGCAACGCATCGCGCAGTTACGCACCTTGGTGACCCAAGCCGTTCCCTTGGTGCCGCAACTGGTGGAACAACAAAGGCTGCGATTTTTAGAACGCTGGCGCGATGCCATGGCCCTGAGTGAGGGGGCTGTGGCGCCGGAAGCGGCTCAGGACCGCGCTTTGAGTGAGGCGACCGCCTTTGCCATTCGCATCGATGTGGCCGAAGAAGTCACCCGTTTGAATTCGCACTTGGATGAGCTCGAACGCCTCATTCAAAAAGGCGGTGAGATCGGCAAACGGCTCGACTTCCTGATTCAAGAGTTGCACCGAGAGGCCAACACATTGGGTTCTAAATCCGCCGCATTGGAACTCACCCACATCTCGGTCGATATGAAGGTGCTGATTGAGCAAATGCGAGAGCAGGTTCAGAACATAGAATAAGCGTTCACTCACCAAATAAACGTCTCCGCTCATGGACTTTCCCGGCAACCTGTACGTCATCGTCGCACCCAGTGGGGCGGGCAAGTCCACCCTGGTTAACGCCTTGCTGGCCCAAGACCCAAGGCTCCAGCTGTCCGTCTCTCACACCACACGTGCGCCGCGCGGCAAGGACCAGCACGGGCGCGAATACTTCTTTGTCAGCCCCTCCGAATTTGATGAGTTGGTCGAAATCGATGCATTTGTCGAATGGGCGCAAGTTCATGGGCAACGGTACGGCACCTCCAAAATGGCCATTGAAGACCGTATTCGACAAGGCACGGACATTATTTTGGAAATTGATTTCCAGGGCGCGCAGCAAATTAAATACCTCTACCCCAACGCCGTCACCATCTTCATCTTGCCTCCGAGTCTGGAGGCCTTGTTGGCACGACTTCAAAAGCGCGGGGAAGACGCCACCGAGGTGATCGAGTTGCGCATGCAAAACGCCACGACGGAGATGGCACAAGCCCCGAAATTCGATTTCGTTATAATCAACGACTTGTTCGAGCAAGCGCTGTTTGACCTCAAATCCATTGTGCATGCTCAGCGACTCAAGTATTCAGCCCAGCGTCGCGCCCGGGCTGAGACCTTCAAAGCCCTGCATCTGCCCTGATGGCACCCTTTTCCTCGGAGAATTTCATGGCCCGTATCACTGTTGAAGACTGCCTGTTGCAGATCCCAAACCGCTTTCAGTTAGTTTTGGCTGCCACCTACCGTGCGCGCATGCTTAGCCAAGGCCATGCCCCCAAGATCGAAAGCAAAAACAAACCCGCCGTGACGGCTCTGCGTGAAATCGCCGACGGAAAAATCGGCATCGAGATGCTCAAAAAAGTCCCCCTCTGAACGGTCTTTGACCTTCACCCCAAAAAAAGCACCTTGTAAGGTGCTTTTTTTATGGGCAATTGGGAGGGTCGTTTCCAACTCCTGTGCATCGCGCTATATTTCAAGGGTGAGCACTGAACTGAAAGATACAACCCTGCCCCCCCCCAAGCGCAAGCCCGGGGGTAAAGAAACCGTGCCTCATGTCGCGGCGGTAAATGCTGCAGCCGCCAGTTTTGCCAGCCTCATCGCCAAGCTCGATTACTTAAGCCCCGCTGATCTTGAAAAAGTGCGGCTGGCCTACCGTTTTGCGGATGAGGCCCATTTAGGCCAGCTGCGTAACAGCGGCGAGCCTTACATCACCCATCCCATTGCCGTAGCCAGCCAGTGTGCCGAGTGGAAACTTGATGCTCAAGCACTGATGGCCGCGCTCTTGCACGATGCCCTGGAAGACTGTGGCGTCACCAAAAGCGAGTTGATCGACAAGTTCGGCTCTCAGGTAGCAGATTTGGTCGATGGGCTAACCAAGCTGGACAAGCTTCAGTTCAACACCCGCGAAGAAAACCAAGCCGAATCGTTCAGAAAAATGCTGCTGGCCATGGCGCGCGACGTGCGGGTTATTTTGATCAAGCTGGCCGATCGTTCGCACAATATGCGCACTTTGTCGGATGCGCCGCGTGAGAAATGGGGCCGCATTTCCTCAGAAACGCTCGAGATCTACGCACCGATTGCCTACCGCCTGGGCTTGAACCAAACCTACCGGGAGCTGCAGGATCTGGCTTTTCGCCATCTCTTCCCCTGGCGCTACAGCATTCTGTCTAAAGCCGTGGCCAAGGCGCGTGGACGACGCCGCGATCTTATTCAAAAAGTGCAAAAGGAAGTTGAGCTTGCATTCACCACTTCGGTCATGACCGTGGGCATCGCGGGCCGTGAAAAATCGCTGTACTCGGTCTATCGCAAGATGGATGACAAGCATCTGAGCTTTGCACAGATCACCGACATCTACGGATTTCGCGTCCTGGTGGCCAACCTCTCAGATTGCTACACGGCACTGGGCACATTGCACCAACTTTATAAACCGGTGCCTGGCAAGTTCAAAGACCACATCGCCTTGCCCAAGCCCAATGGCTACCAATCGCTGCACACCACGCTGGTTGGGCCGTCAGGCGTCAATGTGGAGTTTCAAATTCGCACCGAGGCCATGCATGTGGTGGCTGAGTCCGGCGTGGCGGCACATTGGCTCTACAAGGCCAATGAACCCAACAGCCCGACCACCGACCGGCTGGGCGCCAAGTGGCTGCAATCCCTGCTGGATATCCAGGACGAAACCCGCGACGCGGCCGAATTTTGGGACCATGTCAAAGTGGACCTCTTCCCGGATGCGGTGTATGTGTTCACCCCCAAGAGCCGCATCATGGCCTTGCCCAGAGGCGCAACTGTCGTCGATTTTGCGTATGCAATCCACAGCAATATTGGCGACCGCGCCATGGCGGCTCGCATCAACGGCGAGCAAGTACCTTTGCGCACCGAGTTGAAAAACGGCGATGTGGTGGAAGTGGTGACAGCCCCCGTTTCCACACCCAACCCGGCCTGGCTGAGTTTTGTGCGCACAGGGCGGGCCCGCTCCAAAATTCGCCATCACCTCAAGACCATGGCGCAAACCGAGTCTGAAAGCTTGGGCGAAAAATTGTTGATGCAGGCACTGCGGGCGGAAGGCATCGAAAAAATCCCGCCTGAAGAAGGCCATTACCGCGTCGTTTGGGATAAATTGTTGCGCTTCACCGGGAATCGGTACCGGTCTGAACTGCTCATAGATATTGGATTGGGCAAGCGCATCGCCTCCATTGTGGGTCGCCGTTTGGTCAAACTGTTGACCGAGCAAGGTGAAAAGCCCGATGCTCTGTTGTTATCGCGCGAACGATTCGCCTCCAGTGAGGCCACTCTGGGGCAAGACGCCGTCACCATTGACGGCAGTGAAAACGCGTCGGTAAGCTTTGCCAGCTGCTGCCGGCCCGTGCCAGGCGATGGCATCTTGGGCTATCTTGGCCGCGGCGAAGGCTTGGTCGTGCACGCTGACAGCTGTCCGACGGGCTTGAAACTCAAAAGCAAAGACAGTGAACGCTTCATTCACGTGGAGTGGTCGGACGAACCAGTCCGGGCATTTGAAACCGGCATCATGGTGACGGTGATCAATGGCAAAGGTGTGCTGGCTCGGGTTGCTTCAGCATTGGCCAGTGCTGAAGTGGATATCACCCATTTGGATATGGGCGATGAGTCCGCTCAAGAGGCCACGGATTTGCGCTTTCTCATCGCGGTGCGCGACCGCGCGCATTTAGACACGGCGCTTCGTCAGCTGCGCCGAACCCCGTCGGTGCTGCGCGCAGAAAGACGTTCTCCCGCCCACTAAGACCTGTTCGGGTCAGGGTGTTGATGGTTTGGGGTAGTGCACGTGCAAGACCTCAATTTCATCCACGCCAGAAGGTGTCAGCAGCTTGAGGACATCGCCCACGCGGCTTGTCAGCAAAGTTCTGGCAATCGGTGAAACCCAGCTCACCTCCCCTTGCAAACTGTCCGCTTCGTCCACCCCCAGAATCGTGATGGTGCGCTCACAGCCCACGCCATCCACATAAGTGACAGTAGCGCCAA
>CANGMW010000162.1 GCA_947454695.1 Comamonadaceae bacterium
ATTCATTCCGCTGATTGACAACAAGTCCTTGCTGCAGCTCACGCTGGAGCGGGTTGCCTTGCTGGGGCGAGACATCACCTGCGTCTCGGCTGAAGACCACCGCTTCTTGCTGGCCGGCGTGGCCGAACAAGCGGGCTTGAACGTTCAGCAAATCCTGGAGCCGCAAGCCAAAAACACAGCCGCCGCCATGGCCTTGGCCGCCTTGGCCGCGCAGCCGCAGGCGTTGTTGTTGTTTTGCCCGGCCGATCACCACATTCCCGACGCCCAAGCCTTCGCTGACATGGTGTTGCGGGCGGTGCCTGCAGCCCAGTCAGGACAGCTGGTGACGTTTGGGGTGGCTCCCAGTTTTCCCAGCACCGCCTACGGCTACATCCAAAAGGGAGCCGCCAGCCCGCAGGGCGGTTTTGCCGTGGCGCGTTTTGTGGAAAAGCCACAGCAGGCTAAAGCCGCAGAGTTCTTGCTCAGTGGTCACTACCTGTGGAATGCGGGCATTTTTCTGGCGCGTGCGCAAACCCTGCTGGACGCTTTGGCGCAACATGCCCCGGATATTTTGGAGGTGTGCGTGCAAGCCATGCAGCACCCCGCCCGAGACCGCGAATTTGTACGGCCCGACGCAGCGCTGTTTGCCACTTGCCGCAGCCAGTCTATCGATTACGCGGTCATGGAGCGCGCGAGCAACGTCACGGTTTTTCCGTTTGAGGGACGCTGGAGTGATGTGGGCAGCTGGAACGCGGTGGCGGACCTGGCCCCTGCCGATGCGGCGGGCAACCGCGCTGGCGCTGACACACAACACGCACACCACATCAAGGCGAGCAACACCTATCTCTACGCCGGCGGTCAGCGCCCGGTTGTGGCACTGGGCACCCACAACCTGCTCGTGGTGGACACGCCTGACGCCTTGCTGGTAGTGGACGCGGCGCATGTGGAGTCTGTGAAGGACGTGGTGGCGCAACTGGAAAAACTGGATGCGCCGCAAGCCGTGCAGCACCGCCGGGTGGCACGCCCGTGGGGCTGGTACGACAGCATCGACATCGGGCCGCGCCATCAGGTCAAGCGCATCATGGTCAAGCCCGGCGCCTCGCTGTCACTGCAAATGCACCACCATCGCGCGGAACACTGGGTGGTGGTTCGCGGCACCGCCGAAGTGACCAATGGCGACAAAGTAACGGTCTTGATCGAGGACCAAAGCACCTACATCCCGATTGGACAGGTGCACCGCTTGGCCAACCCGGGGACTGAGGCGCTTGAAATCATTGAGGTGCAATCCGGCGGCTATCTCGGGGAAGACGATATCGTTCGCTTTGAGGACAACTACGGTCGATCGGCTTGAGCTGCTGCGTTCCTGGCATGACTCGGCCGCGGCAGCTGCGTTTTGGCAACACCCGCGATAATCGAGGTTAAGCCCCACAACACGGAGACACCGATTTGACAACCGGAAAAGTAGCACTCATCACCGGCATCACCGGGCAAGACGGCTCTTACCTGGCAGAGTTTTTGCTGGAAAAGGGCTACATCGTGCACGGTATCAAACGTCGGGCGAGCTCGTTCAACACCAGCCGGGTTGATCACCTCTACCAAGACCCGCATGTCGATCATCGCAACTTCGTGCTGCATTACGGCGACCTGACCGACAGCAGCAATCTGGTGCGCATCATGCAGCAAGTGCAACCCGATGAGGTGTACAACCTGGGCGCGCAAAGTCATGTGGCAGTGAGTTTTGAAAGCCCGGAATACACCGCCGACGTCGATGCGATCGGCCCGTTGCGCCTGCTTGAGGCCATTCGTATCTTGGGCTTGGAGAAAAAAACCCGCTTTTACCAAGCCAGCACCAGCGAGTTGTATGGACTGGTGCAGGAAACGCCGCAAAAAGAGACCACGCCGTTTTATCCACGCAGTCCCTATGGTGTTGCCAAGTTGTACGCCTATTGGATCACCGTGAATTACCGTGAAGCCTACGGGATGTACGCCTGCAACGGCATCTTGTTCAACCATGAAAGCCCGCGCCGTGGCGAGACCTTCGTCACCCGCAAAATTACGCGTGGCCTTGCCAACATTGCGCAGGGGCTCGAGCGTTGTCTGTTCATGGGCAATATGGATTCGCTGCGCGACTGGGGTCATGCCAAGGACTATGTGCGCATGCAGTGGATGATGCTCCAGCAAGATCTACCTAAGGATTACGTGATTGCCACAGGGGTGCAATACAGTGTTCGTCAGTTCATTGAAAAATCAGCTGCGCAGTTGGGTTTAAGCCTGAGTTTTGAAGGGCACGGTGTGCAAGAGCATGCGGTGGTGCGCGCAATTCAAGGCGACAAGGCGCCCGCACTCCAAGTGGGTGATGTGGTGGTGCGCATTGACCCCCGTTATTTCCGTCCGGCTGAAGTGGAGACGCTTTTGGGGGACCCGGCTTTGGCTAAAAAAGACCTGGGGTGGGTGCCGCAAATTGCACTGGACGACATGGTGCAAGAGATGGTGGCCCATGATTTGGCGCACGCACAACGTGATGCGTTGCTCAAGCGGCATGGTTATGCGGTTCCTGTGTCCAAAGAAAACTGAACACCCATGGCTCAGCAGGACAAAATTTATGTGGCGGGACACCGCGGCATGGTGGGTAGCGCGATTGTTCGGGCCTTGTTGGCTCGGGGGCATGCGCCGCAGCTTTTGATCACGCGCTCACATGCCGAGCTCGACCTGGTCAACCAGGCAGCCGTGCAGGCGTTTTTTGCCAAAGAAAAGCCCGATCAGGTTTACCTGGCCGCAGCCCGGGTCGGTGGTATTCATGCCAACAACACCTACCCGGCAGACTTCATCTACGACAACCTGATGATGCAGGCCAATGTCATTCAAGCCGCACACCAGAATGGCGTGAACAAACTGCTGTTTTTGGGCAGCAGTTGCATCTACCCGCGTATGGCCGCACAACCCATGACTGAAGATGCTTTGCTCACCGGCAAGCTGGAACTCACCAACGAGCCTTATGCGGTGGCCAAGATTGCGGGCATCAAGCTGTGCGAAAGTTATGCGCGCCAGCATGGACGCGACTATCGCAGCGTGATGCCAACCAATTTGTATGGTCCGGGCGACAACTACCACCCCGAAAATAGCCACGTGATTCCGGCGTTGATCAGGCGCTTCCACGAGGCTAAAGTGCGTGCGGCTCCCGCGGTCACGATTTGGGGGTCGGGCACGCCCTTGCGCGAGTTCCTGTATGTGGATGACATGGCCGCGGCAAGCGTGCATGTCATGAATCTCTCGACGGCTGATTACCAGTCGCAAGTTCAGCCACAGCTGAGCCACATCAATGTCGGATTCGGCAGCGACGTCACGATTGCCGCCTTAGCGCAGACCCTTGCTGAGGTGATCGGCTATTCAGGTCGGATTGATTTTGATCCGAGCAAGCCCGATGGCACGCCGCGCAAGCTGATGGATTCCGCTCGTCTGCAGGCTATGGGCTGGCGCGCCCAAGTGGGCCTGCGCGAAGGACTGGCGCGCGCTTACGACGATTTTTTAACACTTGAGGTACGTGCGCGATGAAAGTCACTGTGATCGGTACGGGGTATGTGGGTCTGGTGACCGGCACTTGTTTGGCTGAGTTGGGAAACACCGTGTTTTGTCTGGATGTGGATCCCGCCAAGATTGAGATGTTGAACCAGGGCGGCATTCCGATTTATGAGCCGGGCCTCAAAGAGTTGGTAGACCGCAACCGCGAAGCGGGACGTTTGATTTTCTCAACCGATGTGGCCGCCAGTGTGGCGCATGGCGAGATCCAATTCATCGCCGTGGGGACGCCATCCGATGAAGATGGCAGCGCTGATTTGCAGTACGTGGTGGCTGCAGCGCGCAACATCGGTCGACACATGACAGATTTCAAGGTGGTGGTGGACAAATCCACCGTGCCGGTGGGCACAGCAGACAAAGTCCACGCAGCCATCGCGCAGGAACTGGCGACTCGGGGGCTGACAGAAACGCCAGCGTTTTCGGTGGTGTCCAACCCCGAGTTCCTCAAAGAAGGTGCGGCCGTTGAGGACTTCATGCGTCCCGATCGCATCGTGATCGGCACAGAAAATTCACCCGGCGGCTTGCGTGCCCGCGAGGCTATGGATCGCTTGTATGCCCCGTTCATTCGCAACCATGACCGCTCCTTGCACATGGATGTCAAGAGCGCTGAGTTCACCAAATACGCGGCCAACGCCATGCTGGCCACCCGCATCAGCTTCATGAACGAGCTGGCCAATTTGGCTGACAAGGTCGGCGTGGACATCGAGAACGTTCGCAAAGGCATCGGTTCTGATCCGCGCATTGGTTTTAGTTTTCTCTACCCCGGTACCGGCTACGGGGGTAGCTGCTTTCCCAAGGATGTACAGGCGCTGGTGAAGACCGCTGCGCAATTCGGGCAGGACTTGCAGGTCTTGCGCGCCGTGGAAGAGGTCAATCAAAAGCAAAAACACGTGTTGGTAGACAAGGTCATCGCGCGTTACGGTAAAAATTTGCAGGGCAAAACATTCGCCTTGTGGGGGCTGGCGTTCAAGCCCAATACCGACGATATGCGCGCCGCACCCAGTCGGGTCATCATTGCCGAGTTGATTCGTCATGGCGCGCGCATTCAGGTGCATGACCCCATTGCCATGCCAGAAGCGAAGCGTTGCCTGGCACTGGATTTGACTGCGCAGGAATTGATGTCACTGAGCTTTCATGAGCAGCCCATGCAGGCATTGGACGGCGTGAACGCTTTGCTCATTGCCACGGAATGGAAGGCCTACCGTAGTCCGGATTTCTTGGCCATCAAACAAGCTTTGAAAGACGCCGTGATTTTTGATGGGCGCAATTTATTTGCACCTGAGCTTGTTCAGGAAGCAGGAATAGAGTACTTGGGCATCGGGCGCCAAAGCGAACATCTAACTACATGAGCACAGCATGAAAGAATTCTTTCGCCGGGTACAAGACGTTGCGAACAAGGTCTACACACGGGATCTTTTGGGTCTCAACCCTTAATGACGATGGCTTCCCCCATTTGGTTCTCATATTTGCCCAAATTCTTGCGCAAGCGTCTTGATGGCAGAGAGAGCCTTTTGATTATTCTGAACAATAGTGGTTGGCTGTTTCTGGACAAGTTATTGCGCTTGGGGTTAGGTGTCGTAGTAGGCATTTGGGTTGCTCGATACCTCGGTCCCTCGCAGTTTGGCGAGTTGGCCTATGTCTTGTCATACATCGCATTGTTCCAGGCGATCGCCAATTTGGGACTTGACGGAATAACAGTTCGAGACATCTCACAAAACAAAAATGAAGCAAATAATCTGCTGGGAACAGTATTTGTTATTCGTTTTTCTGCAGGCCTTTTCTGCTGGTTGTTTGCAATCATTGCCATGGGGCTAATTAAAGGCTGGCATGATAGAAGTGTGGTGCTGACGTTGCTTGTAGGAAGTAGTCTTATTTTTCAATCTTCTGACACGATCGATTTATGGTTTCAAAGTCAAAGCCAAAATCGACTGACAATATTGGCGAAAATTAGTTCATATTTGATTTCTGCTGGTTCTAAGGTTTTTTTAATTTTAATCGAAGCTCCATTGTATGCGTTTGCCTCTCTTTTCATATTGGAAGGCACCATTGCAGCATTAGGTATGGCCTTTGCCTATAAAAGATATCCGTGTCAAAAACGCTGGACATCAACTGCGAAGGTTGCTATCAGATTGCTAAATGAAAGTTGGCCTTTTATATTAAGCGGCGTATCAATAATAATCTATATGCGTATAGATCAAATCATGATCAAGGAAATGCTTGGTGTTGAATCATTAGGTGTCTATGCCGCAGTTTTGCCGCTGGCTACTTTATGGCAAATCATTCCTGTAGTTTTGAATGCCTGTCTTGCCCCATTTGTAACGAGAATAAAAAACGAAAATGAAAATAATTATTGGGATTGCCTCCAAAGAATTTTTTCTGTATATGCGGCAATTGCTTGGGCAACAATAATTCCAACAATGATTTTGGCGCATTGGATTGTACCTTTGGTG
>CANGMW010000163.1 GCA_947454695.1 Comamonadaceae bacterium
ACCCGCTTCAGACGCTCGGCGCTGCGCCCCACCAGGGTGAGGTCCACCGCAGCGCGGCCCACCCACAGGCGGGCGCAATGCTCGGCGATAGCCGAGGTCGCGCCAATGATGATGATTTTTTTTCTGTGGTCCATCTCTTAACTCCCCATCAAACGACGAGACATCGCCGAACTGATGCCGGGGTCACGGTAAGTCTTGAATTCTGTCAGACACGGGTAACCGGCTTCAAACAGTTCGCGCGGCATGCGCGCATCTTTGGCCGGGTAAAGACGCCCGCCGGCCTCATGCACGATGTCGTCCAGACGCGCGAATAATTTCAAGGTGGACTCACCGCGATTCGGGAAATCCAGCGCCAGCGTCACGCCGGGCTGAGCAAAACTTAGGAGCCCCCGCGGCGCACGCTCGCCAAAGGTTTTGAGCACCGCCAAAAATGAGCCTTCGCCGCTGCGGGCAATTTCCCGCAGCATGGCCTGCACCGCATCGCGCCCTGCCGCGCGTGGCACCACGCTTTGGTACTGGTAAAAACCACGCGGCCCGTACATGCGGTTCCAGTTCTGCACATGGTCCAACGGGTAGAAGAAGGGTTCGTAATGCGTCAGCGCTGGCCCTGTCTTGAATTTTTGTGCCGCAAAGTAAGCGCTGTTGAACGCGCGCAGGGACGCGGCATTGACCAGCGAGACGGGCGGCACCAGCGGCATGTTGAGTTGACGCGCGCGGGGCAAGGCTTGGTCTTGTGCAGGCGCATGGTTGGCGCGCATGAACACCCCGCGCCCTTGCGGGGAGAGGCAATCAATCCACGACACCGTGTACTCCCAGGCCGCTTCGCTCTCATCGGCCAGGGGAAAAAATTCATCGAGCGTTCGGTAAGGCAGGGTCTGCGTCTGCAACCACGGCCCTTGCACACGGCGCAGTTGCAGCTGCGCGCGGGTGATCACCCCGGTCAGGCCCATGCCGCCAACGGTGGCGGCAAACCAGTTCGCTTGCACCTCGGGCCCGCAGTCGATCTGCTGACCATCGGTGCGCATGAGTTTGAGCGCGCGCACATGGTCGCCAAAGCTGCCGTGCACATGGTGGTTCTTGCCGTGCACATCATTGGCAATGGCACCGCCCACCGTCACCATTTGGGTGCCCGGTGTGACCGGCAGCATCCAGCCGCGCGGCACCGCCAGGCGTTGAATGTCGCGCAGCAGCACGCCGGCTTCGCACTCGAGCAGGCCGGTGTGTTCATCAAAGTCAATGAAATGGTCCAGCCCCGTGGTCTGCCACAGCACGCCTTGCGGGTTCAGGCCCACATCGCCGTAACTGCGGCCCATCCCATACGCCAGACCGGGTAATGCAGATGCCCGGATTTGCGCGGCCACTTGCGCGGGGTCATTCAGCACGGTGACGGCGTGCGGATCCGCACTGAGCCGGCCCCAGGCACTGACGGCTTGCAGGGAGGGTGCGTTCATGAGGGAGCGTCCTGCGGCTGGCGGAACACATAGCGTTTGTCGAGCTGGTACTTGGTGACATAGCCAATGGCCAGACCGATCACACCACCCAGATAACGCATGGACTTGGACTCGAACAGCAGCTCAAAGCCGAATTCAAAGCCCCAGAAAATCACCGTGGTGGCCAGGCCCATGACGGTGTAGAGCACAAAGGTTTTGCCGTCATGCGCAGCGCTGTGCGCTTTGAAGCGAAAGATGTAGCGCTTGTCCAGCATGTATTTGAGTACCAGGCCCGCCGCCGTGCCCACCAACACCGAGATCGTCACCTGCGCGGGGCCGCTGTAGAGGCGAACACTCAACTCCTGTGCGCCGATATTGCCCAGGGTGGCGATGATTGCCAGCAGCGCGTAGGTGAAGGTGAGTTTCATGTCAGGGGTAGTCTATGCGAATGCCCAGAGCCAGTGAGTTGACGTCGGCGCCTTGCGCGGAACTGCCGTAGTAGCTGGCGGGGTTGTTGCGCATGCGAACCATCAGACCAAAGAAACTCGCATGCGGCAAGACCCGGTAGGACGCGCCCAGGGTGGTCTGGTCCCCACCCAAGCCCGTGGTGCTGCAGGCCACATTGCCGCTGAGCTCGCAACTACCGGCAGAGCCTTGCGCGTAGTTGGCGGCCAACTTCAATTGAGGGTCCCAGGCGTATTCGGCACTCACCTGCCAAGTCATGTTCCGGTAGTTGCGAAAACGCCCGGCTGTCGCGATGTCGGTGCTCTCCGTGTAATCGAGTGCAGCGATGTCCGTGCCCAGACGCAGCCGGTCGACATTCCAACCCAAAGAGACCCGGTAGCCCGTATCCCGGGACTTGGTGTTGGCTGGCATGTTGAGAATCGTCGTACTGGCAGCCGAGGTATTGTTGTAGCTCAGCGGCAACCAGTTACGGTGCTCTTCGACCTGAAACGAGGCGTAGTAGCTTTTATTGCTCCAGCGCAGGGCTACGGCGCTGAGCGTAGGGTCGGGGCCCACATTGCCGGCATCGTCCCAGGAGTGCGATACCCCAGCCTCAAAGCCGTCGACGTTAGGGCTGTACCAGGTCAGCATTTTGTTGCGGCGGTTGTAAAACGAAGTGCCGCCTTTGGCCTTCCACCCCACACCGGATTGGACCTGCGACGTGGACGACACATTGCTGGGGCTCACCCCCAGAATGCGCACACGGTCGCCGAACTCTTTGTAGATCGAATCCATTTTCCCGTAGGACAAGCGACCGAGCTTGTCGGTTTCAGCGTAGAGGAAAAAATCCCGGGTGTCGGCCTGGCGCAGCATGTCTTTTTGCAAATCCATGACCACTTGGAAGTCGTAGCCATAGACCACTTCGTCGATGCGCTTGACGCCACGCAAACCCACATAGGAGTTGGACCACGCATGGTCCGAGGTGCTGGTCTTGAAAGTGGCGTTGCTGCTCAACGTCGTGCGGTCATTGCGCACGGTTCCCATGTTGCCGACATCGGTGCCACTGGCAGATGGCGAGCCGAAATTGCTGTACAGCCATTCAGGGTACACATTGGCTTGGAAATGAAAGAGTTCATCGCCAGTCTCATCAGCGTGGGCAGGCCACACCATGGCCAACAATAAGGCGCTGAGAGCCAGCCAGCGTGATTGAAAAATGGGGTTGAGCGTCATGATTCGCTTAAAAAAGTTGCGGGCTTGTTCAGGGGTTCATTTTCTCGATCCGGCCGGATTTTTCCAGCTCGACCAGCTCGTTGTAATCTTTTTTCAAGACACGGGAAAATTCTTTGCGGTCCATGGGCGAACGCACCATGTTGTTATTTTGCAGGTAATCGTTGAAGGGCCCGTGGTCCACCATCTTGAGCAATTCGCGACTCAGCAAATCCAGAATGGGCGCAGGTGTCCCCACCGGCGCGAAGACCCCGAACCATTGGGTGATGTTCATGGCCGGATACCCCGACTCTTTGAGCGTGGGTACTTGGGGGAATGACGCCAAACGATCGCCGTGCACGACGGCTAAGGCCAGCACCCGTCCGGTCTTCAAGGCAGCGTCCACATTGCCCACGCTGACGAAAGACACCTGGATTTCATTGGCCAGCAGCGCCCGGATCATGGGGCCGCTGCCTTTGTAGGGCACAAACAGCCAATTCACACCCGCCTGGTGCATGAAGAAATTATTGGCAATGTACAGATTGCTCGCGCCCGAGCCATAAGCCAACTTGCCCGGATTCGCACGCGAGTAAGCCACCAACTCTTGCACTGAGTTGATGTTGAGAGACTTGTTCACCAAGAGCACATAAGGTGACACCGCCAGACGCGCTACCGGCTCGAAATCTTTCAAAGGGTGGTAACTGGGGTTGGGGTGCAAGACCGCGGCCGAGAGGTGCGTGCCGCCCGTCACCAACAGGTTGTAGCCATCGGCCGGCGCACTGGCAGCCAGTGCTGTTCCGATCATGCCGCCCGCGCCTGATCGGTTGTTGACCACGATGTTTTGTTTGAGCCGGTCCCCTAAATGCTGGGCGACCGCGCGGGCCACACTGTCGATTCCCCCGCCCGCCTCCACCGGCACGATGAACTTGATGGTGGCACTGGGGTAGTTGTCATCCGCCGCGAAGCCGCTCAGGGGCAGCCACACAACCACCATGAACAGGCAACCCAACAGGCTTGGCACGAGTTGGCGCAATGCGCTGTGTCCAAAGCAGTTTTGCATGGGTCCACGCTTGTGTGTCATTCTGACTTGAGCATGTCGCCGATGGCCTTTCGACGCAATTTGCCAGACTCGGTGCGCAATAAATTGGGCGTGAAAAACAACCGCATGTCGTCCACCATGGTCTGAGGAAAACAACTCAAAATTGCTGCGCCCACGGGGCCTTGTTTGGCACCTTTTTCCAGCACCACCACCAGGGCCAAAAAATCCACACCCAGTGCAGTGCGCCCTGAGGTGGCGCACACCTCTTTCACACCGGGCACTTGCTGGGCCACCTTCTCTAATTGGGGGCAACTGTGTTTGTAGCCGGCGATGTTGATCACATCATCGGCGCGTCCCACGAGTTCAATCGCCCGCTCAGAACGCACGATGCCCACGTCCCCGGTGTAGAACCAGCCGTCACGGAAATTTTGCTGCGTCATCTCCGGGTTGTCCAAATAGCCACTGATTTGAGACGGCGTGCGCACCCGGATGCGCCCCGCTTGCCCGTTTGGCAAGGGCTGGTCGTTGTCGTCAATGACTTGCAAAACCACGCCGGGGCGAATCACCCCACGCCCTTCGGGCCCCATGAAGCAGATTGAGCCGCATTCGTTGGCGTTGTAGGTATAGACAATGCGACTGGCGATTTTTTCCAATGCGGCATCCCATAACTTCTGAGACACCGGTGCGGCCCCCAAAATCAGCGTGACCCCTGGGGGTTTGGGTGCTTGTTTGGCTTGCATGTGCTCAAGCAAGGCCACCAACTGATCTTGAAACAAGCGCAGATGGGTGATGCCGTTCTCATGAATCTGCACCATCTTGTCGCCACCGTGGTCAAAAGCCACCGTGGCGCCCAATCGCAGACAAAGATTGGCGGTCAGGTATGCCGAACTGACAATGAACGATTTCGAAACAAGGTAGCGCGTGTCAGCCGTGATGCCCATGAACTCCGAATAGGCGCGCATGCGGCTTTCTTCCACGCCGCGAGTTGAGAGCATCAGTTTCATGCCACCTGTTGTGCCGGACGAACGGCGCATACGCTGACCCTCGTGCATGGCGATGGGGTGAAAAATGCGATCAAAAAGCACGTGATCCAGGGGCGCTTTAAAAGCGGCCGAAGTCCAAGTGCCGTCAATAGCGATCAGCTTGGAGCGCGCTGATATTTCAACCGTGGGCTGTTCGCCCACCCAGAAGTCTACGAAGCTGACGATCGATTTCAAACTGTCAAACGTTTCGGTGGGGTGCAAAGAACACGTGATCGCGCCTAATGTCTCTGCGGCCAGCAGCAGCGTCCAATGCACATACGAGTCCAAGGTGTTGACTGCCAGTCGGGATCCGGGGCGCACGCCCTGTCTATACAGCTCGCACGCGCAACTCATGACGTCGTGGTACAGCCGTCCATAGGAAACGTGCACGTCGGCCAGCAAGACGGCCGTTCGTTGATGGTCGCGGTAGGCATGGGTCTCAATGGACTCAAAAATGGTTCCCGGAACCTGATCCGGATGGCGCTGCAGGTTGGCAATTCGGGTCATCTTCACACCTTATTTTCGAAAAGACTCCTCAAGGCTTTTCGCTTTAACTTGCCGTTGTCCGTATAGGGCAAGCTGGGCACAATGCGCATGATCAACTGCGTCGCGGGAACGTTGACCACGTCGGGTACCAACTTCAAAATCAGCTTTTTGTCGGCGTCAGGTTGCGCCACGATGGCCAGACACAAACGGGCCACGCCGGTGTCGGGCTTGGTATCGGACAGCGCTGCCACTTCCTGTACCCCGGCCACCGCCATGACTTGTTCTTCCACGACCGTGGGCGGAATTTTGACGCCGCCCAGATTAAGCACCTCGTCTTGTCGGCCCATCACGCGCAGCGTTCGCGCAGACATCATG
>CANGMW010000164.1 GCA_947454695.1 Comamonadaceae bacterium
AGCGATGCTTGATTTATCCAACAAACGAATTTTGGTCACCCAAGCGAGTGACTTCATGGGCCCGGCTATTTGCCAATTGCTGACGCAGCACGGTGCTCAAGTCGTTTCCGATCATCAGGTGCTTACTGACCCGTTGGCGCCGCAGGCCCTCATTGAATCGGCCGGCCCCTTGGATGTCGTGGTGATCAATTTGGGCGTGCCCGCACCGACATCGACCGTCGAGCAAATTGACGAGGCTGAATGGCGCACGGTGTTTGACGCGATGGTGCATCCCTTGCCCCGGCTGCTGCGCGCCGTGGTGCCGGGCATGAAAGCGCGTGGCGGCGGCAAAGTGATTGTGATGGGCAGCGCCTCCGCTTTGCGCGGCATGAAGCGCACCGCCAGCTACAGCGCAGCGCGCGGCGCGCAACTGGCCTTTGTTCAATCGGTGGGCGTGGAGCTCGCACCCGACCACATTCAGGTCAATGCCATCGCGCAAAATTTTGTCGACAACCCCACTTACTTTTCTGCCGAGGTGCAGGCCAATCCGCGTTTTCAGGAGCGGTTGCGCCGCGAAGTGCCGCTGGGGCGTCTGGTCCGCGCCGAAGAAGATGCCAGCTTCGTGGCTTACCTGTGCACCGATGCGGCCAATTGCTTTGTGGGGCAGGTGTTCCCGATGTCCGGCGGCTGGGCTGTGCGCTAGGTGCGGTAAGCGACAGACGGGAGGCCGCATCGATCAAACAATGCGGATGCGGTCAATTCCCGTCTGCGTGTTGCCGCACACAGGTGTTCACGATGCACACCACTGCGCCAAGACCACGCAGCGCATGCCGGCTTGCTCAACCGATAGCGCGCGTGTTCAGAAGAAGCTCGCAACCCCAAGCGCAAATAGAAACCCGTTCACACGTTTCTAAAGCGCATACTGCATTCACCATGAAGTACAAAGACTACTACGCTATTTTGGGTGTGCCGCGCACCGCTGAGCTCGATGACATCAAGAAGGCTTACCGAAAACTGGCGCGTACTTATCACCCGGATGTATCCAAGGCCCCAGACGCTGAAGAACGGTTTAAATAGGCTGCACAAGCGTACGCTGTGCTCAAAGACGCGAGCAAGCGGGCTGCTTATGACGCGTTAGGCAATCCCCCGTCCGGTTCAGAGTTTGAGCCGCCGCCGCAATGGCGACAGCAATCGGCACCAGGTGACACGTCGTTTGACGACATGGATTTGTCGGAGTTGCTCGCAGCCATGGGCGCAGGGCGTTCGGGGGGTCGTCAGCACGCCATGCCCATGCGTGGGCGCGACTATGAGAGCAGTGTCACTCTCACGCTGGAAGATGCCCAGCGCGGCACCCATGTCAATTTGACGCTCCAAGATGCGCAAGGTGAGCGCACGTTGCAAGTCACCATTCCTGCAGGCGCCTTCCAAGATCAAAAATTGCGTTTGCGTGGCAAAGGGGGGAAGGGGCATCACGGCGGGCCTGATGGGGACGTTTATTTGCAATTGAATTTGGCGCCGCATCCGGTCTTTCGAGCCAATCACCATGACCTCTACTTTGACCTGCGATTGGCGCCATGGGAGGCGGCATTGGGGTGTGAGTTAGAGATTGCCACGCTGGACCGGCCGGTGCTGCTGACGGTGCCGCCGGGCACCCGCGCCGGCCGCCAGCTGCGTCTGCGCGGCCGTGGACTGGCCGCAGAACACAGCGACCTTTACGCGCTCGTTCAGATTGATGTGCCGGGCACGCTCTCGCCCCAGGAACGTGCGCTGTATCAGGAATTAGCCAAGGTATCGGACTTCAACCCGCGGGTGAAACCGTCACAGGAGATGCGCCATGATTGAAGACTACACGGACGGTTTATCGCTGGATCGCACTGCGATCATGGGTCTGGAGGAGTTGGCTGCGTGCTGCGGCATGGGTGTTGCAGAGCTGGCTGAGCTGATGGACTACGACGCTTTGCAAGCCCTCGACGGGGATCGTGTTGCGCTCACTTTCAGCGCCCATTGGTTGACGCCCTTGCGCCAGGTGGCCAAGCTCAGACGCGACTTTGATCTGGACCTCTTTGCCGTGGCGATAGCGCTGGGCCATCTGGACCGCATTACCCAGCTCGAACGGCAAGTGCGCGCACTCCAGGCGCTGCTGCCATCAACCTTGCAAGGCGCTCACCATGAATGAAAAAATCCGACATCTGCTCGATCAAATGAGTGCGTTAGAAGACGACTTGCGTCGGGAGGTGCAGTCCCAAGAGGCCAGTGCGTTGTACACGATCAAAGGCAAGCAGATTGAGTTTGTGGCGGGTGTACGGGAAATGCAGCGCCAATTCAAAACCGGATTTTTTCGCTGGCTGGTTGCCTACCGACCGCAGAATCTGATCACGGGGCCCATTATTTACAGCATGATTTTTCCGATGCTGCTCATTGATCTGTGCCTAAGTTTTTACCAGATGACCTGCTTTCCCATCTACGGCATCACCAAGGTGCGTCGACAAGACTACATGGTGTTTGACCGTCAGCAGCTGGGCTATCTCAATGTGATTGAGAAATTTCACTGCACCTATTGCGCCTATGGCAACGGGCTCATGGCTTATGCCACCGAGATCGTGGGGCGAACCGAAGAGTATTTCTGCCCGATCAAACATGCGCACAAGATGCTGGGGGCGCATTCACGCTATGCGCGATTTTTGAGTTACGGCGATGCCGACAACTATGCCGAAAAACTTGAAAAATTCCGGGTCCATTTGGGGCAAGAGCGGCCGCGCTAACGCCCACTCGCGCTGCATCTAACTGCCGCGGTATTTAAATCGCACGTCTTGGCGCACAGCAATAAGACCCTTTGGGTGATGGCTGTACAAATATACAGTATATTTGTGCAAAATGAAAATACCAACTACCGCCCACTTGCAGCCCGTTTTTGTGCCCGACGCCAAGGTCTGGTTGGAGGTTTGCGGCTGGACCGTGCCGGCCGGTTTCCCATCGCCGGCGGCTGACCACACGCAAAAGCGCTTGGATCTGAATGAGCACCTGATCCGCAACAAAGAAGCGACCTTCGTCTTTCGGGTCAAGGGCGATTCGATGGTGGGCATCGGCATCTACGAGGGCGATGAGTTGCTGGTGGACCGCTCCATCGAAGCCAAGCACGGCAACATCGTGCTGGCGGTGCTGAACAACGAGTTCACCGTCAAGCGCCTGTACCGCCGGGGTGGCGTGATCAAGCTGATTGCAGAGAACCCCCTGTACCCGCCCATCCTGGTCAAAGAGGGCGAGGAGTTGCTGGTCTGGGGCGTGGTGACGCGCAACCTGCACAAGCTGTATTGAAGCCGCCATGACACCGACCGACACGCCCAAGGGACGCGACGCACCCGACGCATCCGATGCACCCCCACTGGCGCACGCCATCGACCCCGACTCGCTGGCTGCGTTGCCGCGCAGCGCAGGGGTCTACATCTTCCAGGGCAGCGGTACCTTGCCCCTGTACATCGGCAAGAGTGTGGACATTCGCAGCCGTGTGCTGGCGCACTTGCGCGCCCCTGACGAGGCCGAGATGATCGCGCAGTCCCGGCGTGTGGCGTTCATCGAGACCGCGGGCGAGATCGGCGCTTTACTGCTCGAAGCGCACTTGATCAAGCAGCAAAGCCCGCTGTTCAATATCCGGCTGCGTCGACTGCGCCGCTTGTGCACCTTGGCGCTGCGCGACACCGCGGGGGTACTTGCGCCGCACATCGTCTCGGGCCATGAGGTGGCGCTGGAAAAAGAGCAGGGCCAGGGGCAAGAACTCTATGGCTTGTTCAGCTCGGTGCATGCCGCCCACAGCAAGCTGCGCGCCTTGGCCGACCAACACCGCTTGTGTCTGGGGCTGTTGGGGCTGGAGAAAATCGGCGCGCGCGGCTGCTTTGGCCTGCAGGTCAACACCTGTTTGGGCGCGTGCGTGGGCAAGGAAGCACGCCACATGCACGACCAGCGTTTGCGTGAAGCCCTGCAAGACTTGAAGGTGCAGGCCTGGCCGTATCCCGCGGCCGTGGACCTGATCGAGCGCAACGGCGACTGGGAGCAGCGCCACCGCCTGCAAGACTGGCGCTATCTGGGCACCTGGTGCTCACGCACCCGGCAACGCAGCAGCTATGCGCACACCGAGTTTGATTTAGACACCTACAAAATTCTGGTGAAGCCCATCATGCTGGGCACGGTGCGCCTGGAGTTGGTATGAGCCCGCAACTGGCGCTGGTGGACTGCAACAACTTTTATGTGAGCTGCGAGCGCATCTTCAGGCCCGATCTGGCCACCGTGCCGGTGGTGGTCCTGTCCAACAACGACGGTTGCGTGGTGTCCCGCTCCAATGAAGCCAAAGCCCTGGGCGTGAAGATGGGCCAGCCGTGGTTTGAATGCAAAGCGCTGGCCGAAGAACACGGCATCCTGGCCCTGAGCAGCAACTACGCCTTGTATGCCGACATGTCCAACCGCGTCATGAGCATCTTGCGCGACTTCGCACCGCGCCATGAGGTGTATTCCATCGACGAATGTTTTCTTGACCTGACGGGCCTGCCCAATGTGCGCGCGCTGAGCTACGCCATGCGCGCGCGCGTGGCGGCGTGGACCGGTATGCCGGTGTGCGTGGGCATCGGCCCGACCAAAACGCTGGCCAAGCTGGCCAACCATGTGGCCAAGAAACACCCGCGCTCGCAAGGCGTCTTCAACTACAGCGCGCTGAGCGTGGCGCAAAAAGACCAGCTCTTGCAACGCATCCCCGTGGAGGAGGTGTGGGGCGTGGGCCGCAAGTTGACCCGCCGCTTGGCCGAGCACGGCGTGCACACCGTGCAGGATTTGCGCGCTGCGCATGTGCCCACGCTGCGGGCTGAATTTGGTGTGGTGGTCGAAAAAATTCAGCGCGAACTGCAAGAAATCCCTTGCATCGATTTGCAGGAGATCCAAGCTGATCGCCAGCAAATCATCGCCAGCCGCTCCTTTGGCAATGCTGTCACCGAGCTGCCCGTCCTTCAAGACGCGCTGTCCACCTTTGTCGCCAACGCCTGCACCAAGCTGCGCGCTCAAAACAGCCAGGCAGCGGTGATTCAGGTGTTTTTACAAACCAACCGTTTTCGCAAAGAGCTGCCGCAGTACATGCCCAGCCTGGCCGTGCCGCTGCCCACGCCCACCAACGACAGCTTGCAAGTCAACCGCTGGGCGAACCACTTGTGCGAGCGCATGTTCAAGCCCGGCTACCAGTACAAAAAAGCCGGTGTCGTGCTCAGCGAAATCAGCCCGGTGACGCATCAACAAGGCGACTTGCTGGAGGCGTGCGTGCCCGGTCATGGCAAATTGATGCTGGCACTGGACACGCTCAACCTGCGCTTCGGGCGCGGCACTGTCAAAGTGTCCACCCAAGGCGCTTACTCCGGCTGGCAGATGCGCCAGGAGCGCAAGTCACCGAACTACACCACTTGCTGGGAGGATGTGCCGGTGGTGTGAGTCAGTGTTGATCAGCGTTTGACGGGTGCCCTTCAAACTGAAGAAGACCAAATTTTGAAGTTATTTGGATACTTCAAAAACAAAAAAGCGCCCGAAAGGCGCTTGAATGCTTGCAGTCTGGCGGTGGCCCCAGTCTTCAGCGAACCTCTCTCTAAGACCATATTCCCTAAAGCAGGGAAAACAACAGGGAACCGCGCGATATTAAAGCAATTGGTGCACCGCCTTTTCCCAAATAACTCAATGGCGGCAAAGAGTTGCAGGCAGTACAGGCTTGCTTCCATGATTTTGGAACAGGGAAATTCTAGACGGCTAACTGGGAATGATGTGACGGTTCAGGCGAATAGCAGCATGCTTAAGGATGACCTCTGCATTGGAACATTAGGGATTGGATGAACGGATTGCAGCGATTGCTGTCGGTGCCCCCCAGCGAGCGTACTCACGCGCACCGTCGCCATTGTTTACACTAGTCAGCGTGCCTAATTAGCGTCCACACAAGGGGTAATATTTG
>CANGMW010000165.1 GCA_947454695.1 Comamonadaceae bacterium
CACCGCCACCAAGGTTTTCCGGTGGTGGTGACTTACCAGCCTGCGTATTTGCTGCGCACCCCGCTGGACAAAGCCAAAGCCTGGGCTGATCTGTGCCTGGCCCGCGCCGTGGCGGCGGGCACGCGCGACTAGAACGCTTAAGGCAGTTGCTGGATCCAGGCCAAAGCGGCGGCACCGGCCGCGCCTGGCGTGGAGCCGTGGTCAGCTTCCAGCTCTACGTACTGGCTGGCCGCATGGGCGGGCGTTGCCTCAAAAATGTTGGCCTTGGCCGTGCGAAACAGCGGATCGCGCGTGCCAATGGCCAGGAACACGGGCACCGGTTTTTTGAATCGCTTGGCCGAGAGCTGCATACTGCCCATGCCCGCCGGGTCAAAGTAAGTCCATAAGGCATCGGCGCGGATTTTTGAGTTTCTGAATTTGCCCTGATTCAGGTCATCAAAGTTCACCAGTGTGTCGGGATGACCTTGCGCCATCAGTTCCTGGGCCTCCAGAAGCGCTCCCCGGTTCATGTTCATTTGGTAGACCATCATGCCGGGCGTATGGCCAGGCGCCAACAACAAGATGCCGTCCACATCGTCATACACCGTCATATAGGCCAAGGCCGCGTTGGCGCCAAAGCTGTGGCCGGCCAGGAGAATTTTTTTATAGCCTTGCACCCGGAACTTCTGAACTTGTGCGGCGATTTCCTGCAAGGCCACCGGGTAAGGGGCGTCGTAGTTGCGCCGGCCAGACCAGGGCATCTCGATCGATTCAAAATCACAGGCAGGCTCCATGCGCCGGCCAAAAGCGGCGATGTAGTTCGGGTTGCCCCATTTGCCATGCATCACCACCAGGGCGCAGTCTTTGGGCTGAGCCTGAGCCCAAGGCGCGCTCAGCGCGAGCAGAAGAATGATCAGGAAGCGTTTCATCACGACATCATAATTTGACCGCAGATGCAGTGGCTGCGTTAAGCTCAAACTTATTCCTGTGAAAGCCCTTGTATGAAAAACAAATTCTTGCGTGCCTTGACCTATTTGGTCCTTGGTTTTTTCCTGCTGTCCATGGCCTGGCTGTGGCTGGTACTCAACTGGAATTATTCCGAGGGTGAGCGCGCGGGTTATATGCAAAAGCTCTCCAAGCGCGGCTGGCTGTGCAAGACCTGGGAAGGTGAAATCGCCATGGTGACCATGCCCGGCGCTATTCCTGAAAAGTTTGACTTCACCGTGCGCGATGACGCCCTGGCCGACAAAATCAACCAACTGGCTGGCAAACGCGTGGTGCTGAGCTACCGCCAGCACAAGTTCATTCCCTCCAGCTGCTTTGGCGAGACCGAATATTTTGTGAGCGACATCCGCGAAGTCGCAGATACGCCACCGGTGACGCCACCGGCAGTACAAGGTGTGTTGCAACCCGCACGCTGAGCACCATGGTTAAACGTGCTGAACAGGCGAGCGCCCCTGCGCTGTACGAAGAGCCCGGTCACCTGATCCGGCGCGCGCAGCAAATTGCGGTCTCGCGCTTTCACGATGTGCATGGCCGCCACGTCACGC
This sequence comes from Comamonadaceae bacterium, assembly GCA_947454695.1. Lineage (GTDB taxonomy): Bacteria > Pseudomonadota > Gammaproteobacteria > Burkholderiales > Burkholderiaceae_C > CANGMW01. Next base: position 1,530 of record CANGMW010000165.1, read on the forward strand.
CCATTCAGTACGCGATATTGCGCACCCTGCATGAGTCGCCTGGCATCGACCAGGTGACCTTGGCGCAGCTGATTGCGCTGGACACCTCGACCACCGCTGATATCGCCGCTCGGCTGGAGACCAAGGGCTGGATCGATCGCCACGTCATGCCCCGGCGCCAGCGCAGTTTGTCGCTGACCGCTGCGGGCGAAGAGGTGTTGCTCGAGCTCAAACCCGGCGTGGGCATTTTGTCCGGCGGCATGATGGCGAGTCTGGAGCCGGCCGAGCAGCGTGAGTTCATGCGCTTGCTGCGCAAGTTTGTGCATTTGCACGACAGCCAGAACAGCACGCCGGCCAAGCGCCCGGCGACTGCCACACTCAAAGCCTCCTCCAAAGCATCCGCTAAAACTTCCGCCAAAACGTCCTTCAAGGCGCCGGCCAAAGTGTCGGCAGTCAAAACCGGCCCCCGCGCCAAAACCCCAACCAAGCCCTGATCGGCGCTTGCCCCTGCGGGTAGGAGGGTGCGCACCGCCTGTGCCGCAGGCAGGTTCGCGCTCGCTGCGAGGCGGCGTGTGCATTCATCGCCCGACTTCCCCGGCCTAGCAGGGGGCTTGCAATCCCCAATTCATTCAGTACAATGAATGACATTCAGTACACTGATTCAGGAGAAGCCCATGTTCCCGAAAAACGCCTGGTACGTTGCCGCCACCCCCGAGGAAATCGACGAGAAGCCGCTGGGCCGCCAGATTTGCGGCGAGCGCATCGTGTTCTACCGGGGTCTGGAAAACAAGGTCGCTGCGCTGGAGGATTTTTGCCCCCACCGTGGTGCGCCGCTCTCGCTGGGCCATGTGTCCGAGGGCAAGCTGGTGTGCGGCTACCACGGGCTGGAGATGGGCTGCGAGGGCAAAACCATCGCCATGCCGGGCCAGCGGGTGCGCGGCTTTCCCGCCATTCGCAGCTACCCGGTGGCCGAGCGCTATGGCTTCATCTGGGTCTGGCCGGGTGAAGCGAGCCTGGCCGACGAGGCGGCCATCCCGCACCAGGAGTGGTACGACAACCCGGCCTGGGCTTACGGCGGCGGTTTGTTCCACATCAACTGCGATTACCGTTTGATGATCGACAACCTGATGGACCTCACGCACGAAACCTATGTGCACGCCAGCAGCATCGGCCAAAAAGAAATTGATGAAACGCCCTCCAAGACCACGGTCGAAGGCGACATGGTCACCACCAGCCGCTTCATGGAAGGCATCATGCCCCCGCCGTTTTGGAAGCTGGCCCTGCGCGGCAACAACCTGGCTGACGATGTGCCGGTGGACCGCTGGCAGATCTGCCGCTTCACGCCGCCCAGCCACGTGATGATCGAAGTGGGGGTGGCCCATGCCGGCAAGGGCGGCTACGACGCGCCCAATGAGCACAAGGCCTACAGCGTGGTGGTGGACTTCATCACGCCCGAGACCGAAACCTCCATCTGGTATTTCTGGGGCATGGCGCGCAAGTTCAACCCGAAAGACAAGGCGCTCACCGCCACCATCCGCGAAGGCCAGGGCAAGATCTTCAGCGAAGATTTAGAGATGCTGGAGCGTCAGCAGAAAAACCTGCTGGCCCACCCCGAGCGCGCCTTGCTCATGCTCAACATCGACGCCGGCGGCGTGCAGTCGCGCAAGATTTTGGACCGTATCATGGCGCAGGAGCAGGGCAGCCAGCCCGCTTAAAACCTACTGCGTGTTGAGGAACCCCATGAGCAGCGCATCCACCTTGGCGGTTCGTGTCGCCAGCAAAACTGAAGAAGCCACCGACATCTGTTTGATCGAGCTGGTGCCCACCGCTGGCGCGCCCCTGCCCGCTTTCTCGGCCGGCTCGCACATCGATGTGCAGCTGCCGGGGGGCCTCACGCGTCAGTATTCGTTGTGCAATGACCCGCAGGAGTCGCACCGTTACCAGATCGCGGTGCTGCGCGACCCGGCCTCGCGCGGCGGCTCGGTGGCGGTGCATGAGCAACTTCAGGTTGGCGATGTGATCCAGATCAGCGCGCCGAAAAACCACTTTGCGCTGGCCCATGATGCCAAGCGCAGCCTGCTCTTGGCCGGCGGCATTGGCGTCACGCCTATTCTGTGCATGGCCGAGCGGCTGGCCCACACGGGTGCCGCCTTCACGATGCACTACTGCACCCGCTCGCTGGACCGCACCGCGTTTCGCACGCGCATTGCCCAAGCTAAATTTGCCGGACAGGTGCAGTTCCACCTGGACGATGGCGACGAAGCGCAAAAACTCAATCTCCAGACCCTGCTGGCCAAGCCCCAAGCGGATGTGCACCTGTATGTGTGCGGACCCAAAGGCTTCATGGATGCGGTGTTGACCACAGCCCGTGCGCAAGGCTGGCCCGAAGCGCAGCTGCATTTCGAGTTTTTTGCTGCCGAGGTGGTGCATTCGGCGCAAGACGGTGGCTTTGAGGTGAAGCTGGCCAGCTCGGGTCGGATCATCCCGGTGGCGGCCGATCAAACCGTGACGCACGCGCTTGAAGCTGCGGGTGTGATGGTGCAAACCTCGTGCGAGCAAGGCGTGTGCGGCACCTGCCTCACCCGCGTGCTCGAAGGCCAGCCCGATCACCGCGACATGTACCTCACCCCCGAAGAGCAAGCCGCCAACGACCAGTTCCTGCCCTGCTGCTCACGCTCGAAAACGCCGCTGCTGGTGCTGGACCTTTAAGTTGTCTTTAGCAATTTATCTTCAGCCCGCTTAAGCGGTTTTTGAAAGTTTGGCGGGTGTGGCGCGTGCTGGCAAAAGCACCGAGCCAATCGCCAGCACGATCAGCAGCACCGCCGTCCAGTCCTGCCAGTGCAGCACCTCGCCCAGCCACCAGGCGCCGCTGAAGACGCCTAGGATCGGGATCATCATCACGCTCAAAGTGGACGCGACCGGTGTCAGGTAGCGCGCCAGCGAGAGCCACAAGGTTTGCACCAAACCAAAAATCAGCAGCGCGTTGTAGCCGATCGCCCCCCAGGTCGCGGTGTTGGGCAGCTTCCATTGCGCACGCTCGAACACGGTGGACAGCACCGTCATCACCAGCGCCGTCATCACCGTCATCCAGAATGAAATGGTGAGTGTCGGCACGGTGAGTTTTGTGCGACGCATCAGGTGCACGCCCATGGCCCAGGCCAGCGCGGAGATCAGCGCGTACAGCACGCCCAGCGGGTGGCCGGCCAATTGGGTGAACTCATGCCACAGCAGCAACAAGACCGCCAGCGCCGCTGCCGCCACCCCGCCCCAGGCCCGCGAGGACAGCCGGTTGTTAAAGAGGAAGGCGCCCAGCACCGCCGAGAAGATCGGCATGCTGTAGCCCAGAATCGCGGCGCGACCGCTGGACAGCGATTTGATGGCCACGATGATCAGCGCATGCCAGATGAACATATTGAAGACCGCCAGCACAAAGAGCTCACGCCAGTGCGCACGCGGAATGCGAAACGGGGCACGGGTGACGAGTAGTCCAAGCGCCATGACGGGCAGGCCCAGCCACATCGAGAGCATGCGAAAGGTGAGCGGCGGGAAATCGGTCACGCCCATTTTCATCACCGGCCAGTTCAGGCCCCACACCAGGGTGATGAGGACCAGACCGATGAGCTGTTGGCGGGTGATGGCGTGCATGGAGAGCGATTGTCAGGGCAAACGGGTCAGCGGGTGCGAGTTCATACAATAGGCCCATGACCTTTCTTGACATGTTGCGCCAGGCCGAGCGTCAAAACGGCTCCATGCTGTGTGTCGGGCTCGACCCCGAACCAGCCAAATTTCCTGCCCGCTTCAAAGGCGATGCCAGCAAGATTTTCGATTTCTGTGCCGCCATCGTGGACGCCACGGCCGACACGGTGATCGCTTTCAAACCGCAGATCGCCTACTTTGCCGCGCACCGCGCCGAAGACCAGCTCGAAGCGCTGATGACGCACATGCGCCGCGTCGCGCCCCATGTGCCGGTGATCCTGGACGCCAAGCGCGGCGACATCGGCAGCACCGCCGAGCAGTACGCCAAAGAGGCCTTCGAGCGCTACGGCGCTGACGCGGTGACGCTGTCGCCCTTCATGGGCTTTGACTCGGTGCAGCCCTACCTCAAGTACCACGGCAAAGGGGCCTTCCTCTTGTGCCGCACCTCCAACCCCGGCGGGGACGACTTGCAGTCGCAGCGCCTGGCCAGCGTGCCGGGCGAGCCGCTGCTGTACGAACACATTGCCCAGCTGGTGCAAGGGCCCTGGAACCTGAACGGGCAGCTCGGTCTGGTGGTGGGCGCCACCTACCCGGCGGAGATCGAGCGCGTGCGCGCACTCGCACCCACCGTGCCCCTGCTCATTCCCGGCGTGGGCGCGCAAGGCGGCGATGCGGTGGCCACGGTCAAAGCCGGTTGGCGCAGTGTGCAGGGCGAGACCACCGCCCCGATCG
>CANGMW010000166.1 GCA_947454695.1 Comamonadaceae bacterium
GACCTGGTCAACACCATCAAGCAGGTGCACGCCAACCTGAACCGCGACTTGGAGTTGATCGGTTTGCTGCGCGTCATGTTTGACCCGCGCATCACCTTGCAGCAGCAGGTGAGCGATCAATTGAAGTCCCACTTTGGCAACAAAGTTTTTGACACCGTGATTCCCCGCAACGTGCGCCTGGCCGAGGCACCCAGCTATGGCCTACCCGGCGTGGTGTTTGACCCTTCCTCCAAAGGCGCGCAAGCCTTTGTGACCTTTGCCCAGGAAATGGTCGACCGTCTTCACCAAGGCCTGGCCGCTTGAACTGCCCGCTGTGCAACAGATGACATCGCTCACCACGCTGCTGCTGCCGGGTTGGCACAATTCCGGCCCTGACCATTGGCAAAGCCACTGGGAGCGGGCCTATGGCTATAAGCGGGTGGCGCAACATGACTGGCAGCGGCCACTGCGGGGCGATTGGCTGATTCAGCTTGAAGAAGCGGTGCTGGCCAGTGCGGCCCCGGTGGTGCTGGTGGCGCACAGCCTGGGCTGTTTGCAAGTGGCCGCATGGGCTGCCAGCTCGGCCCATGTGCAGCACGTACAAGCGGCCTTGCTGGTCGCACCCGCGGATGTCGAACGCGAAGACTTGAGTCAACAGTTGCCCAGCTGGGTGCCCATCGCGCGTCAGCGCTTGCCATTCAACACGGTGGTGTTAGCCAGCCACAACGACCCTTTTTGCAGTCAGGACAGCGCGCAAGCTTTGGCACGCAGCTGGGGCGCGCGCTACCAGGACATGGGGGGCTTAGGTCACCTCAATGCCGAGTCGGGCCTGGGCGACTGGCCGCCAGGGCATGCGGTGCTGCAGACGCTGCAATCGGGCGCCCAAACCCTACACGCGGCGTGAGCTGCACAACATCAAACGAACAGAACGAGGAATGTATGGTGACCAAGAAACCTAAAGGCCTGGGCCGTGGACTGGAGGCTTTGCTCGGCCCCAAAGTGGACGACACCACGTCACCGGCAGGCGCGTCCAACGCGTCCTCGTCCGGTTTGCCCAGCACGCTGGCGCTCAGTGACATGGTGGCAGGGGTGTACCAGCCGCGCACGCGCATGGATGAGGGGGCTTTGTATGAGCTGGCCGAGTCCATCAAAGTGCAAGGCATCATGCAGCCGATTCTGGTGCGCCGACTGAGCAGCGGGGCGAATCAGGGCAAGTATGAAATCATTGCCGGCGAGCGTCGTTTCCGGGCTGCCCGTCTGGCCGGCTTGGACGAGGTGCCGGTGCTGGTGCGCGACGTGCCCGATGAAGCGGCCGCCGCCATGGCCCTCATCGAAAACATCCAGCGTGAGGACTTGAACCCCTTGGAAGAGGCGCAGGGTTTGCAGCGCCTGATCAAGGAATTTGGTCTCACGCATGAACTGGCCGCGCAGGCGGTGGGGCGTTCACGCAGTGCGGCGAGCAACCTGCTGCGTCTGCTTAATCTGGCCGACCCGGTGCAGACGATGTTGATGGCGGGTGACTTGGACATGGGTCATGCACGCGCCTTGTTGGCGCTGGACCGAGCCACGCAAATCACCGCGGCCAGTCAGATCGTTGCCAAAAAAATGTCGGTGCGCGAGGCCGAGAGCCTGGTGAAAAAACTGGGCGCGGAGTTCGCGCTCAAGTCCACCAAGCCCAAGTCGGAAAAATCCCGCGACCTCAAACGCGTGGAAGAAGAGCTCTCAGATCTGTTGACCGCGCAAGTCGAGGTGCGTGTGAAAAAGCGCGTCAAACGCGCCGGCCGCATGGAAGAGATGGGCGAGTTGAGCATCCAATTCGGTTCGCTCGATGAACTCAACGGCCTGATCGACAAGCTCAGAAAAACAGGCGGCAACTGACCCCGGGGTGCCTGCACGCCAGCGGGCGCCTGTCGCCGTTCAGACGCGGAAAATTTTGCCCGGGTTCATGATGTTCTTCGGGTCCAGCGCGCGCTTGATCGTGCGCATCATGTCCACCGCGCCGCTGCCGGTTTCAGTCAGCAGGAAATCCATCTTGTGCAGGCCCACACCGTGCTCGCCGGTGCAGGTGCCTTCCAGTCGCAAAGCGCGCGCCACCAGCGACTGGTTGAGCTGTTCGGCGAGTTCGTGCTCTTGGGCATTGTTGGGGTCCAGCAGGTAGCCGAAATGGAAATTGCCATCGCCCACATGGCCCACCAGGAAGTAGGGCAGGCCGCTGGCATCCGCTTCACTCACCGAATCAAGCAAACAATCGGCCAGCCGCGAAATGGGCACGCAAGTGTCGGTTGAAATCGCGCGGCAGCCCGGGCGGCTTTGAATCGCGGCGAAGTAGGCGTTGTGACGCGCTGTCCACAAACGCGTGCGCTCCTCTGGCGTGGTGGCCCATTCAAATGCGTTGCCGCCGAACTCGCTTGCAATCTCTTGCACGGTTTGCGCCTGCTCTTTCACGCCGGCGGGCGAGCCATGGAATTCCATCAAGAGCAGCGGCTCTTCGCGCAGACTCAGTTTGGCGTAGGCGTTGACCATGCGTACGGTGTTCACGTCAATCAGTTCCACGCGCGCAATCGGCACGCCCATCTGGATGATCTGGATGGTGGTGCGCACGGCGGCCTCAATGCTCGGGAACGAGCACACCGCGGCAGAGATGGCCTCGGGCAGCGGGTAGAGCTTCAAGGTGATCTCGGTCATGATGCCAAGCGTGCCTTCGCTGCCCACCATCAGTCGGGTGAGGTCGTAGCCGGCCGACGATTTTTTGGCGCGCGTGCCGGTGCGGATCACCTCGCCGCTGGCGGTGACCACTTCCAGCGCCAGCACGTTCTCTCGCATGGTGCCGTAGCGAACCGCATTGGTACCGGACGCACGCGTGGCCGACATGCCACCAATGCTGGCGTCGGCGCCGGGATCGATCGGGAAAAACAAGCCCGTGCTTTTGATTTCTTCATTGAGCTGCTTGCGCGTCACGCCAGGCTGCACGGTGACGGTCAAGTCTTCCGGGTTGATCGACACGAGTTGGTTCATGCGGCTCACATCAATGCTGATACCGCCCATCACGGCCAGCAAATGGCCTTCTAACGATGAGCCCACGCCAAAGGGAATGACCGGCACGCTGTGCTCGCTGGCCAGTTTCACAGCAAAAGCCACATCGGCGGTACTTTCTGCAAACACCACGGCGGCCGGCGGCGGCACGGTGTAGGCTGATTCATCACGGCCGTGCTGCTCGCGCACCACCAAGGCGGTGGAGCAGCGCTCGCCGAAATGCGCTTTGAGGGCATCCAACATCACGGTCGGCACCACGCATTGCGTGACCTTGGGAACAAAGTGGGACAGTTGGCCTGGTGCGTTCATGGTGTCTCCGGTGAAATCTTTGTGGCGAATTCCGCAAGAGCTGGGGAATAATCGCGTGTTGGGCTGATTATAGAAATAGCCCCCAATCTTTGCATTCTGAACCAAGGTGGCACAACATGGGCAATCGCCTCACGCAAATTGCGACTCGCACGGGAGATGACGGCACCACCGGTCTGGGTGACAACACGCGCGTGTCCAAAAATAACCTGCGCGTGCACGCCATGGGCGATGTGGATGAACTCAACTCCCATTTAGGGGTGTTGCTGTGTGAAGCCATGCCGGTTGATGTGCGCACGCTTCTGGTGGAAGTGCAGCACCAGTTGTTCAACCTGGGCGGAGAGCTGTCTATTCCCGGTTTTGAGTTGCTCAAAGCAGAAGCGGTTCATGCACTGGATGCGGCACTGACGCACTACAACGAGCAGTTGCCGCGCTTGGAGGAGTTCATCCTGCCCGGCGGTACCCGGGGCGCCGCCCTGGCCCATGTCTGCCGCACGGTGGCGCGCCGCGCTGAGCGCGCGGTGGTGGCCTTGAATGCGGTGGAAGCGCTCAAAGACACGCCGCGTCAGTACCTCAACCGGCTGTCCGACTTGATGTTTGTGGTGGCCCGCGTACTCAACCGCGCCGATGGCGGGGATGATGTGTACTGGAAGAGTGCCAAGATCAGCGCAGCAAGCTGAATGATTGTGCGATTGAAAAAAGCCCGTCAGGCGGTGAGCGTGACGGGCTTTATCTTTGGCTGATAAAACTCAGCGCTTGCGGTTGAGTAGCGCGTACAGCAGGATGGCGCCAAAGGTTGCGGTGCCGATGCCGCCCAGTGCGAACTGGCCGAACTTCAGCGTGAAGTCACCGGTGCCCAGCACCAGCGTGATGGCGGCCACAATCAGATTTTTGTTGTCAGCAAAATCAACCCGGTTGTCGACCCAGATCTTGGCGCCTGCCACGGCAATCAGGCCAAACACCACGATGGAGACACCGCCCATCACCGGCAGCGGAATGGCCTGGATGACGGCGCCGAATTTGGGACTGAAGCCCAGCAGGATGGCGATCAGTGCGGCCACCACAAAACAGGCGGTCGAGTAAATTTTGGTCGCCGCCATCACGCCAATGTTCTCGGCATAAGTGGTCACGCCCGTACCGCCGGCCGCACCGCTCACGATGGTGGCCACACCGTCGCCAATGAAGGCACGTCCGATGGAGGCGTCCAGATTGCGCCCGGTCATGGCGGTTACCGCCTTGAGGTGACCCAGGTTCTCAGCCACCAGGATGATCACCACCGGTGCAATCAGCAGCATCGCATTGGCTTCAAACACCGGTGAGCTGAAACCCGGCATGCCGAACCAGGCGGCGTTGGCCACACCGGACAAGTCCATGGGCTTGCCCATGCCCAGGCCATTGGTGAGCACTGCATAAATCACACTGGCCGCAATCAGGCCGATGAGGATGAGCAGACGCTGCGCCATGCCGCGGGTGAGCACGGCCACCAGGCCCACACACACGAAGGTGACGAGCTGCATCCAGGCGTCAAAGTTGCCCGCGGCCATGTTTTTGACCGGGACGCCGGCCAGGTTCAGGCCGATCACCGCCACCACCGCGCCGGTGACCACCGGCGGCATGAAGCGCTCAATCCAGCGGGTGCCCACGGCTTGCACCGCCAGACCTACCAGCACATACAGCACACCGCAGGCGATGATGCCGCCCAGCGCCACACCCAGGTTGGTGTTGGGGCCCTTGCCCGCATAGGCCGATGCCGCGATGACCACGCCGATGAAGGCAAAGCTCGAACCCAGGTAGCTGGGCACTTTGCCGCCGGTGATTAAAAAGAAAATGAGCGTGCCAATGCCGCTCATCAGAATGGCAATGTTCGGATCAAAGCCCATGAGGATGGGGGCCAGCACCGTGGCGCCGAACATGGCGATCACGTGTTGCATGCCCATCACGGCGGTCTGCGGCCAAGGCAGTCGCTCGTCCGGGGCGATCACGCCGCCTTGTTGCAAAACCTCTGCGCCTTTGGGCGTCCAGCTGAACATGCTCATGAGTCGTTCTCCAGTAGAAGTGAAGCGATCATGCTAGGCCCTCACTGAGCTTTGCGGAGGAGGACAAACCCGCAGGAAAATGCGGCAAGATGTCACTTTCGCGTCTTGTTCATGAAAGCCTTTGCCATGATGACCCTTCAGCCCGCCGCCCGCGCCAACTTGCATTTGATCGACCATCCCTTGGTGCAGCACAAGCTCACCCTGATGCGCGACCGCGATGCCAGCACCAACAGCTTTCGCCAGTTGCTCAACGAACTCAGCAGCCTGATGGCCTATGAAGTGTGCCGAGACATGGCCTTGCAGCCGGTGCAAATCCAGACGCCGCTGGAGCCCATGACGGGCCAGATGATTGATGGCAAGAAGCTGGTGTTCGTGAGCATTCTGCGCGCGGGCAATGGCATTTTGGACGGCGTGCTCTCGGTGGTGCCCAGCGCCCGCGTGGGCCACATCGGCCTGTACCGCGACCCCAACACCTTGCAGGCGGTGGAGTACTACTTCAAGATGCCCCAGCACATGGAGGCGCGTGATGTGGTGGTGGTCGACCCCATGCTGGCTACCGGCAACTCCGC
>CANGMW010000167.1 GCA_947454695.1 Comamonadaceae bacterium
CATGATCCAGACCATCTCCACCAAGTACGACTGGCGCGAGATCAGCGACGAGCTGGGCCAGCGCTTTGAGATTTCCTTCAACAGCTACAAGCCTTTTGCCTGCGGCATCGTGATCCACCCCAGCATCGATGCCTGCGCCCAATTGCGCGCGCAAGGCATCCGGGCTGATGATGTGGAGCGTATTGAACTCAAGGTGCACTCGCTGGTGCTCGAACTCACAGGCAAGAAAGAACCCGCCGACGGCCTGCAAGGCAAGTTCAGCGTGTACCACGGCTGTGCCTGCGGCCTGATCTTTGGCAAGGCCGGCGAGCCCGAATACGCGGATGACATCGTCAACCGGCCCGACATGGTGGCGCTGCGCCGCAAAGTGGTGGCCACGGTGGATGACTCGATCGACGAGGCCAGCGCCGACGTGACCGCGGTGCTCAAGGACGGGCGGCGCGTGCATGTGTTTGTGGAGCACGCGATTGGCTCGCTGCAAAACCCGATGACCGACGCCATGCTGGAAGGCAAGTTCCACGGCATGTCCGACGAGGTGATTGGCGAGGCGAAATCGTCCGCGCTGATTGCCGCTTGCTGGCAGCTGGGCAGCTTGCCCGATGTGCGCACGCTGACCGCACTGGCCCGGCCTTAAACGCTGACGCAGGCGCAGGCGCTGCGCTGAAGCAGGCCGAAGTTCAGCGTCTTCGGTTCAGAGCTTGATGCGAAAGTGCCGGGCGATCATCGCGATCGACTCGGCACTGTCCCAGGCCTTGGCGCCAAAATATTTGGCCAGTACCCGCCCCTGTGCATCCACCAGCACCGTCAGGGGTAAACGGTTGGCGCCCAGCATGTTCTCCAGCACCAATTTCTGGTCAATGAAGTTGGCAAAGGTGATGCCTGCGCGGCGCAGATAGGTTTCGGCGCGATCCCGGTAATCGTCGGTGGAAATGCCGATGACATTGAGTTCGCCGTCCCAGAAACGGCGAGAGAGGCGCTCCAGCGAACCCATTTCTTCGCGGCAGGGCCCGCACCAGCTGGCCCACACATTGATGATCAGCGGCTTGCCTCGCAAAGATGAGAGCTTGCGCGAAGGCCCCAGCAGCCCCTGCATGGCCACATCGCGCAACACACCACCGACCTCCACCTCACCGGGCGTATTGGCCAAGCCGGGTATGAGGCGCGTGCCCAGCGTTGCCAGCACGCCTGCACGGAGCACGGAGCGACGTTGCATGGTCACAGCGATAAGGCGTGCGACGCTTCAGGGGCGCACTTGGTTGACCAGCAGGCGTACACCCGTGGCCCCGACCTTGACGGTTTGCACGGCGGTAATGAGGTCGCCCGGCTCAGCCTGCGCCATGCCCGACTTGGAAATACGCGCCTCGATCTCGACTTGAGCGGCACCGGAGATGCGCGCTTGCGGGCTCATGGCCATGCTGTCGTCCAGCGTGAACTTGATCGGCAACTCCGAGACCACCCGGCGCAGCACGGCCACGGGCATGCGGGTACCCGGCACGCGGGCAATCACCATCACAGCATCGTTGGGCGCGGCGCGCGCTTTGAGCGCGGCATCGAGCACCACCTCGCCGCTCACACTGGCGCCACTCGCGCTTGCAGCCGCCACCGGGGCTTCGCGCAGCGCCGTAGATGGCGCGGGGCGCACCAAGGGCGCGGGCGATTTACCCAGCTTGGCATAGGCTTCGTCCAAGGCGTTTTGCAAGGTGTTGGCGTCTTCGGTGCCCGGCTCCAGCAAGGCCAGCAGTCGCTCCCAGGTGCGGGCCGCCTTGTTGTAGTCCTCCGCACGGAATGCGGCGGTACCTGCCAGCCATAAAGCCATCACATTGTTGGGGTCGACCTTGAGGGCTTTGTCGATCAGCTGCAGGGGCTTGCCGGCAAAGTTGCCGTTGGCGTTGGCCACCAGCACATCGGCATAGCTCACCAGCATCTGCGCGTCGTTGTCGATGAAGTTGCCGGCACGCGCGAAGGCTTGCTCTGCATCGGCCATGCGGCCCATCACTTTGTAGGAACGTGCCAACACCGCCCAGCCTTGCAGGTTGCCGGGGTCTTTTTCCAGCTTCTTGGCCAAACCCGCCACCATGTTGTCAATTTCCTGCTGCTGCGCACTGTGCGGTGCGCCACCAGTGCCTTCGATGGCAGCGGGCGACCCCAAGAGTGCGTACAAGCCGAAGGCAACGATAGGCACGAGCAGTATGAGGCTGATCACCGTCCACTTGGGGGCGCCTTGTGTCACCACAACTGTGTCTTGAGCGGTGTCTTGAAGCGCCCGTTTTTGCAACTCGTCCCGGGCTTGCTCGAAGTCTTCTTCGCGCAGCAGTTTGTCGGCACGGTCTACTTCCAGTTTGGCCAACTGGTCTCGCAAAATAGCGGTATTGAGCGAGCGTCGCGAGACCTCGGCATCACTCGATGGCCACCAAAAAGGACGCAGCAACAAAGCCAGCACCAGCAGCACCGCTGCCACCATCAACACGATCAAGAGCGTCATGCGCCACCTTCCTTCAGCAAAGCATCGGCCTGTTGGCGTTCTTCATCCGTCATGGTGTCATCGGCCACCTCGCGGCTGCGACGGCGCAGGTACACCACCAGCGCGGCCACGCCAGCCAGCATCAAGCCAAACGGGCCCAACCATAAGACCCAGGTCGTGGGCTTGACGGGCGGGCGGTACAACACAAAGTCGCCATAGCGGCTGACCATGAACTCTTTGATCTGTTCATCGGTTTGGCCTTGCTTGATGAGCTCGCGCAATTCGCGGCGCAAATCCAGCGCCAGATCAGCGCGTGAACCGGCCAGCGATTCGTTTTGACAAACCAAACAACGCAGCTCTTCAGAAATGGCGATGAGACGCTGTTCGACCACCGGGTCTTCGGCCATGGGAATGGCCTCTTTGCCCAAGGCAGTGCCTAAGGCGAGAAGCATCAGGAAACAGGTGAGGAGGCGTTTCACGATTTGTTCAACTCTTTAATCAGCGGAATCATCTTGGTTTGCAGCGCCTCGGGCGTCACCGGCCCGATTTGCTTGAAGCGGATGACGCCTTGTTTGTCGATGATGTAGGTTTCGGGCACGCCGTACACGCCGTAGTCGATGCCCACACGGCCGTCTTTGTCCATGGCGATCAGGTCATACGGGTTGCCCTGCTGACGCAGGTACTGGAGGGCGTCTTTGCGCTGGTCTTTGTAGTCCAGTCCGACAAGCGGCGCCACACCGGATTTGGCGAAGTCCAGCAGCAAGGGGTGTTCCTCCTTGCAGGCCACACACCACGACGCCCAGACATTGAGCACCCACACTTTGCCTTTGAGGTCGGCCGGGGCAAATTGCAGCTGGGGCTGGTCCAGTTGCTCCACCTTGAAATCGGGGGCTGCTTTGTTGATCAGCGGCGAAGGCACTTCACGCGGGTCGCGGTTCAGGCCGATGGCCAGAAACACCACCAAGCCTAAAAAAAGCGCTAGGGGAATGAGAAATTTGGCTTTCATGATGCCGCTCCTTTAACGGCCTCGGTCGCGGGCGCTGAGGCCTTCACGCGCACGCGGTAACGCCTGTCGGTCACGGCGAACAAGCCCCCAAGCGCCATGATGAGGCAGCCGCCCCAGATCCAGTCCACAAAAGGTTTGTAGTACACCCGCACCGCCCAGGCCTGGCCGCCATCGAGCGGCTCTCCCAGCGAAACATACACGTCACGGGTGAAGCCCGTGTCGATGGCCGCCTCGGTCATGGGCATGGTGGAGGAAAAATAATTGCGTTTTTCCGGGTACAGCACGCGGCTTGCCGAGCCATGACGGCTGACTTCGAATTCACCGCGCGAGGCTTTGTAGTTGGCACCCAGCACGTCGTTCACGCCCAGCAACTTGAACTGGTAACCGCCCACATGCACGATGTCGCCGCGCTCCATGCGCACGTCTTTCTCTTCCTGAAAGCCGCCCACCATGGTGACGCCAAACACAAACACCGCAATACCCAAGTGGCCCAGCTGCATGCTCCAGAACGACGCGGGGGGACGGCCTGCGCGCAGGCGTTGCACGATTTGCATCACGCCCGAGGCCGCAATCCAAACTGCCAGCCACACCCCCAAAGCAGACAACCAGGTCCAGCTGCCCATGAGCCACGGCACCAGCCCGCAGGCCAGCACCGCACTGATGAACGGCACGCCCATGCGGGCGGCCATGGCCTTGAGGTCCGCTTGCTTCCAGCGTGCCAAAGGCACCACGGCCATCAAAAAAAGCACCGGCGCCATGACGGGCACAAACACGGCGTTGAAGTAAGGCGGGCCGACTGAAATCTTGCCCAGGTTCAGCGCGTCAATGATGAGCGGGTACAAGGTACCCAACAACACCGAAGCACAGGCCACCACCAGCAGCACATTGCCCACCAGCAGCAAAGATTCGCGCGAGACGAGTTCAAACTTGCCGCCCAACGCCACCTTGGGGGCGCGCCACGCAAACAGCGTGAGCGAGGACCCCACCACCAGCAACAGCAACATCAAAATGAAGATACCGCGTTTGGGATCGGTGGCGAAAGCGTGCACTGAGGTCAACACGCCCGAGCGGACCAGGAAGGTGCCCAAAAGCGAGAGCGAGAAAGCGCCAATCGCCAGCAGCACCGTCCAGCTTTTGAAGCTGCCGCGCTTTTCCGTCACGGCCAGCGAGTGCAGCAAAGCCGTGCCCAAAAGCCAAGGCATGAAGGACGCGTTTTCCACTGGGTCCCAAAACCACCAGCCGCCCCAGCCCAGTTCGTAATAAGCCCACCATGAACCCAACGCAATACCCAGAGTCAAGAAAATCCAGGCCGCGGTGGTCCAAGGCCGTGACCAGCGCGCCCAAGCCGCATCGAGCTTGCCGGCCAGCAAGGCGGCAATCGCAAAGGCAAAGGCGACTGAGAAGCCGACATAGCCCATGTACAGCATGGGCGGGTGAAACACCAAGCCCGGGTCTTGCAACAGCGGGTTGAGGTCTCGCCCGTTGGCGGCAGCAGGCAGCAAACGGTCAAACGGGTTGGAGGTGAGCAAAATGAACAGCAACAAGCCGGTGGACACCAGACCGAGCACACCGATCACGCGCGCCACCATGGCCTGATCCAAGGTACGGGAGAACTGGGCCACCGCCACCGTCCAGGTGGAGAGCAGAAACACCCACAAGAGCAGCGAGCCTTCATGGCCGCCCCACACCGCGCCGAAGCGGTACATCACCGGCAGTTGCGCGTTGGAGTGTTCCGCCACATACAACACTGAAAAATCGTTGACATAAAAACTCCAGGCCAGTGCGACCATGGAAGCGCCCAGCATCAGGAAGGCCGCTTGGGCTGCGGGACGGGCGAGTGCCATCCATTCGCGGCGGCCCTGGTGGGCGCCCAGCAAAGGCAACACGCCTTGCACGAGCGCAATACACAAGGCAAGGATGAGGGCAAAGTGACCGAGTTCTGGGATCATGGTTTA
This sequence comes from Comamonadaceae bacterium, assembly GCA_947454695.1. Taxonomy (GTDB): domain Bacteria; phylum Pseudomonadota; class Gammaproteobacteria; order Burkholderiales; family Burkholderiaceae_C; genus CANGMW01. Next base: position 5,423 of record CANGMW010000167.1, read on the forward strand.
ACTGCGTCTTTATTTTTTTGCGCTTCATCCAGCGCGTGTTTGGCCTGCGGGGGCATGTAATTCTCGTCGTGCTTGGCCAGCACTTCGCTGGCGGTGAAGAGGCCATCAGCGCCTAAGCGCCCCTGCACCACGGCACCTTTGCCTTCCTTGAAGAGGTCGGGCAGGATGCCGGTGTAGGCCACCGGAATATCTTTGGCCATGTCGGTCATGGTGAAGTACACGGTCAGATTGTCGCGCTTGAGGGAGCCGTCTTTGACCATGCCGCCGATGCGAAAGGCCTGCCCCTTGGGGGCTTTGCCCGCAGCCACTTCGGACGGGGTGACGTACAAAGCAATATTGCTGTTCAGGGCATTGAGCACCAGTGCCGCCGCGATGCCCACCGCCACCAGGCCGCCGCCAATGATGGCCGCACGTTTTTTCCAGCGTTTCATGACGCCTCCTTGTCCAGTTGATCCGCCAGCGACTGACGCCGCAGGCTGCGCAGGATGTTGTGCTGGC
>CANGMW010000168.1 GCA_947454695.1 Comamonadaceae bacterium
CTCTATTCTGGTGAACAAGCTCTCCCCCGACAAACGGGAGCTGGCCAGAAAGCTCGGGCTGTTCATGGCCATGTTCATGCGCCTGGCCTTGCTGCTGGTACTGGCGCAAATTGTGGCCCTGGTCACCCCTTGGTTCACGGTGCTCGGCCACGAGATTTCCGGGCGGGATTTCATTCTGATCAGTGGCGGTCTGTTTTTGCTGTGGAAAAGCACCACCGAAATTCACCAAAGTTTTGAAGGCGTTGAGCACGACGCAGCCAACACCTCTGGCGCCACTTTTTGGGCCACCATCGCTCAGATCATGGTGATTGATCTGGTGTTTTCGCTGGACTCCATCATCACGGCGGTCGGCATGGTCGATCAAGTCGAAGTCATGATGGCCGCCGTTGTCGCCTCGGTGGGCCTGATGATGTTGTTTGCAAAAAGCATCGGTCAGTTCGTGTCCGAGCATCCTTCGATCAAGATGCTCGCCTTGAGCTTTTTAGTGGTGGTGGGCGTGGTGTTGATCGCCGAGGGGTTTGAGCACCACATTCCCAAGGGCTATGTGTACTTTGCGATGGCATTCTCGGTGTGCGTGGAAATGCTCAACATCCGCTTTCGAAGCAAAACCCAGAAGGCGCAGACCGATTAAGTGCACGTCCCGAGTCGAGCGTGCATCTCAAGGGCTGGGGTAGCGTTTGTAATCAAGCAGTCGCCCCTGCGCGTTCACATGGGCCAGCACCATGTCGCCTGAGCCGATGTTTTGGCCCATGAATTCCAAAATGTTGACGTGGTGCGTGACCAAAATCAACGCACGGTCTTTCTTGGTCCGCAGCGCTTGGGCGATGAAGGTTTGCAGGCTTTTGTTTTGCGCGGCGGCGAGATGCGGCTCATCAAAAAATGAGGCCAGGCTCGACTCGACCACCGCTGGTGCAAAACCCAACAGCTCGGCGGTTTGGGTGCAGCGGCACCACGCACTGGTGTACACCGACGCTTGCGCAATGCCCTGAGAGCGCAGCCACTGGCCGATGCGCACGGCCTGCCGTTTGCCCTCGTCGTTGAGAATGCGCTGGGATTCACAACGCGCTAAGGAATACCCGGGCGGGTCCCCCACGCCAGGCGCCAAAGCATGCCGCATCAACAAGACATAGCGATCTGTGCTCAGCCGGTCTGACAGCTCACTGGCCTGCACGCTGCTGTGGCACAGGACCAGGGCCACGCCTAAAAGCAGCCAATGCATCACGCGTTTCATTTCATTCCTTCCGCTCGGTGTAGCCCACGCCAGGGTCAGGCACGTTTGAACCAGCGCTGCACGGTGGGGCGCCAGCGCAAAAAGAGCCCGTAGGCGAGCTCCATGAGCTGCACGACCCCGGGGAATTGGGCCAGCCAAGCCAGGTAGCGCCAGCGGGGTAATTGCTGCCACAAATGCACAAAAGCCCGCGCCCCATCCACGACTTCTCCGCTGCGGGTGACCACATGAAAGCGCGCCATCAGCTGCTGCGGACTTTTCCCCGTGGGTAGGACCTGGCCCGGCTGCGAGACATCGACCCAGGCGATCGGGTTGCGCGGCGTCAAGCCTTGGTACATCGCTATTTCGCGGCTGCACACAGGACAGGAGCCGTCGTACAGAACGCGAACGCAAGCTTCGCTGACAGGTGTTGGCGCGGTTGAGGGGCTGGACATGCCCGCAATGTAGCAGCGAACGGCGCACAGCATGGGCGCGCGTGAAATAACCCTGAAACGGCTTCAGCCGGCAGCGGGCTTAGATCGCTTGGCTGCGGCGCGGCAAGCGTCCGAGCAGTACTTCACCTCGTCCCAATTTTTAGCCCATGCGCGCCGCCAGGTCATGGGGCGTTGGCACACGATGCACAGCTTGCTGGGCAGGTTTTGCTTATTGCCTTTGAAACCGGCGCGCTTGGCATCACCAGCCAATGTCGTGCCCCTGGTGGTCGATGAATTGCGCACCGGTCTTTTGCGGCAAGGTCAGCAAGGCCCGCATGAGACCGGCCACTGATTCGTGCGGCTCCAGCATCTGCGGCACGCCGGCCGCAAACGGCGCGGAGAGCTTGGAGCGCACCGTGCCCGGCTGTAAGGCGACCACGCGCAGCGCCGGGTTGCGCCGCTGCAATTCGATCGCCGCGGTTTGCAGCACCATGTTCATGGCAGCCTTGGCGGCGCGGTAGCCATACCAGCCGCCTTTGCGGTTGTCCGAGATGCTGCCGACCCGGGCCGAGAGTTTGGCGTAGATGGCGTCGCCACCGGCCAGGCTCGGTGCCAAGGCGCGCAAAAGCAGTGCAGGGCCTACCGTGTTGATGCAAAGGGATCGCGTCAAAGCATCGGCCGACAACATGGCCAGCGATTTCTCCGGCCCCACGCCCTCGATGGTCAAGGCGCCGGTGGCGTCCACGATCAGATGAAAGGGGCCACGCGCGACTATTGCCTGGCCCAGCCGCTCGATGCTGGCGGCGTCTTGCAGATCAAAGCCCGGGGTGTTGGCGCGGCTCACGCCGATCACCTCAGCACACGCCGGGTCGTGTTCTAGATAGGCCACAAAGGCCGCGCCCAAGGCGCCGCTGGCGCCGATCACCAGGGCTTTGAAATCAGCGGGGAAAGCCAGGCGCATGTGCAGCAGACTAGGCACTTACGGTGCAAAACGCGGCGAGCTTGTTGCCATCGAGGTCACGAAAGTAAGCGCCGTAAAAACTGCCGCCGCGCGGGCCGGGTGCGCCTTCATCCGTGCCGCCCAAAGCCAGTGCTTTGGCATGCAGGGCTTGCACCTGTTCGGGATTTTTGGCGGCCAGGGCCACCATGGCGCCATTGCCGGCCGTGGCGACTTGCCCGTCAAACGGCTTCATCACGCTGAACATGGGTTGTTCGGGCGTCACGCCCCAGCCCACGCCGCGATCGGACTTGAAGAAAGGTTGGGCGCCGAGCACGCCCAGCAGTTCGCCGTAAAAATGGGTGGCTTTTCCCAGGTCATTGGTGCCCACGCAGGTGTAGCCGATCATGGTGTCCTCCTTGTAAAACGGGCCATGCTACCACTGGGCATGCATGCACAGAAGCGAAAAATTGCAAGCCACTTGAAGCCTTTAGCCCAGTGCGTTCATGGCGATCGGTAGGACCACCGCACTGACCACCCCGTGCAGGCCCATGCCCAGACTGGCATAAGTACCGGCTACCGGGTGAACACTGAAGGCCCTTGACGTGCCGATGCCATGGGAGGCCACACCCAGCGCAAATCCGCGCTGCCACCAAGCCGTCACCCCCAGCGCATTGAAAACGAACCGTCCCAGCATCGCCCCCAGCACACCGGTGGTCACCGCGAACACCGCCGTCAGCGTGGGCGAGGCATGAATGCGCTCCGCAATGCCCATTGCAATCGGTGCGGTCACCGACTTGGCCACCATGCCCCGCATCAGGGCTTGATCACCCCCCATCAACTTCAAGACCCCCACCGCCACACCGATGGAGGTAAGCCCCCCGGCGAGCATGGCCATGAACAAAATACCCAGACGACCTTTGAGCGAGGCCCAGCCTTTGTAGATCGGAATGGCCAGCGACACGGTGGCCGTGCCCAGAAGAAAATGGACAAACTGCGCGCCCTCGAAATACGTCGCATAGGGCATGTCAGCCCAGCTGAGCACACTGGCCACCAGCACCAGGGCGATCAGCACGGGATTGGCCAGCGGGTGCTTGTGCGTGCGTTCATAAATCGCCAGTCCCAAGGCGTAGGCACCCAAGGTGAGCACCAAAGCAAACAGCGGACTGCCGGAGAGGTAGACCCAGATGTCGTGAATGGGCGGCAGTTCAGGGCGCATGTTCGTCCTCCACGCGTTGACCACCCATGAACTTGAGCACCAGAGCGCTCACGCCCAGCGTGGCCACCACACTGAGCACCAGCGCCAGGACCACCGCGCCGGCATGCGCTTTGAGCAAGGGCCAGTACATCATCACGCCCACGGATGCGGGAATGAAGAGCAGCCCCAAGTGTTGAAGAATGCTCTCCCCCACCTGCTCAATCGGGGCAGGCACGCGCCCGCGCCAGCCCAAGAACCCCAGCAACAACATCAAGCCGATCACGGGGCCTGGGATGGAAGAGATCAAAAACTTGCTGAACAGTTCGCCCAGCGCCTGAAACAACAACAGTTGAAATAGCCCGTGAATCATGGTGAAGGCCCTTTTTAAATCACGCGTCATTCAGTCTAGGCCACACGAATGACCATGCAGCTTGTCAGGGCATGGGCCCGGCACGTCAGAAGCCATCAGGGTTAACACCAAGCACCTGGTGGCGCTGACAGCGGTCTTTATCGCTTTTAATTGTCCCCATCACAAGGAGACAGCGATGACATTCAAACCCCACACCCCAACTCTGCACAAGGCCCTGCTGGTCTTGGGCATGGCCTGGTCCACCGTGACCTTTGCACAAGCCCCTGCGGCGCCTGCCGCCCCGGCAGCTCCGGCCATTCCGCCGACCTGGGCACAGGGCCGCACCCCAGATCAGGTCGCCCTGAATCTGGTGCCCCACCCGCCGGGCATGACCGCCCTGCCCGCCGACGAAATTCCCACCGACAAACTCAAAGTGCCCGCCGGCTTCAAAGTGGAGCTGTGGGCCAGCGGCATGCCCAATGCGCGCTCCATGGTGCAAACGCCCAGCGGCACCTTGTTTGTGGGCACACGTTTCCCCGGCAATGTGTATGCCGTGGTTGAAAAAGACGGCAAGCGCGTGGTCAAAACCATTGCCAAAGGCCTGCACCGCCCCAATGGCGTGGCGTTCAAAGATGGCTCGCTGTATGTGGCTGAGCTGTCGCGCATCATTCGCTACGACAACATCGAAGCCAATCTGGACAGCCCGCCCGCACCGGTGGTGGTGTTTGATGCCCTGCCCAAGGACGAGCCGCACGGCTGGAAGTTCATGAAGTTGAGCCCCGATGGCAACTACCTGTATTTCCAAATCGGCACGCCAGCCAATATCGTGGCCCAGCCGGTGACCCACGCACTGATCGTTCGCCTGAACCTGAAAACCAATATTCTGGAAACCGTTGCACACGGTGTACGCAACAGTGTGGGCATGGACTTCCACCCGGTGACCAAAGACCTCTGGTTCACCAACAACGGCCGCGACTGGGTGAACGACGATCTGCCTAACGACACCTTGCACCACATCACGCGCAAAGGCATGAACTTTGGCTACCCCTTCTGCCATCAGGGCGACCTGCTCGACCCGGAACACGGCAAAGGCCGCTCCTGCGACGAGTTTGACAAACCGGTGCTGAAGATCGGCCCCCACGTCGCCGCTTTGGGCATGCGTTTTTACACCGGCAAGCAATTCCCGGCTGAATACAAAAACAACATCTTCATCGCTGAACACGGCTCATGGAACCGCACCAAGAAGACCGGCTTTGATGTGGTGCGCGTAGCACTGGACAGCAAAGGCAAAGTCACCAAGAAAGAAGTCTTTGTGTCCGGCTGGATTCAGGGCGACGACTTCTGGGGACGCCCCGCTGACGTGCACGTGATGAAAGACGGCTCCATGCTCGTGTCCGACGACGTGGCCGGTGCCATCTTCCGGATCTCGCACAGCAAGTGATGCGCGTCGCATCCACCAAGGCCATTCTGGGAATGGCCTTTTTTTTGACACCCTTGTCGGCACCCACCGCTTGGGCTGCGCCCGATGCGGTCGCCGGCAAAGCCAAGGCACAAGTCTGTGCGGCCTGCCACGGCGAGCAAGGCGTTTCGGCCCTGCCGGGCACACCGCATTTGGCGGCGCAGCCCCCGCTGTCAATTTTTTACCAGCTGCTGCAGTTTCGCGACCAACGCCGCAAGGGCGGCGGCATGGAAGCCATCGCGGCCACGCTGTCCGAGCCGGACATGCGCGACATCGCCGCTTACTACAGTGCGC
>CANGMW010000169.1 GCA_947454695.1 Comamonadaceae bacterium
ATGAAGCTCAAACCCTCGGGCTGGCTCACTGCACTGGTGCTGGCGGCTTGTGCTGCCAAGCCGGCGTCAGAACTGCCTGAGCTGCCCGAAGAAGCGACAGGCCTGTCCGAGCATTCGGGTTGGGTGCACCAAGGCTACGCGGTCGCCGCCGCCCACCCGCTGGCCGTGCGCGCAGGACACCAGATCCTGCAAGTCGGCGGCAATGCGGTGGACGCGGCCGTGGCCGTTCAACTGGTGCTGGCCTTGGTAGAGCCGCAATCCAGCGGCATCGGGGGCGGTGCTTTCCTGATGTTCCATGACGGTCATCACACCTTGGCGTATGACGGCCGCGAGACTGCGCCCTCGGGCGTGAGCGAAACACTTTTCCTGGATGCCAAAGGACAGGCCCTGCCTTTAGAGCAGGCGCTGGTGGGCGGGCGCGCGGTGGGGGTCCCCGGAACACTGCGCCTCCTGGAACAGGTGCACCGGCAACACGGCCAGCTGCCTTGGGCCGATGTGTTCACACCAGCCATCGCCTTGTCCGAACAAGGCTTTCGCGTCAGCCCGCGCCTGGCGGCACTGCTGGCCCAGGACAAACACTTGCGTCAGGACCCGGTGGCTGCAGCGTATTTTTACGACGCCACAGGCCGCCCCTGGCCGGTGGGCCATCTGCTGAAAAATCCTGAATTCGGTGCGGTGCTGCGCCGCGTGGCCCGCTTGGGTGCAGACGCGTTTTACAACGGTGAGATTGCCCAGGCCATCGTGGACAAGGTGCGCCAACACCCCAGCAACCCCGGCGTGATGTCGCTGCAAGACCTGCACAACTACCGCGCCCTGCAACGCATCCCTTTGTGCTTTGACCATAGGGTGACAGCGATGCCTGCACAGACAAGCCCAACTGTTTTCAAGCTGTGCGGCATGCCACCACCCAGCTCGGGGACACTGGCCATTGGACAAATTTTGGGCATGTTGCAGCGTTTGCCACCCGCGCCCGGCGAGACCTTGAGCGCGGGACCCGCATCGGCCCCATCAACCCACTGGCTGCACCGCTACATCGAGGCATCGCGACTGAGTTTCGCCGACCGCGCCGTGCACGTGGGCGACCCCGACTTTGTCGCCCCGCCTGCGGGTCGTTGGGACAGTTTGCTCGAACCTGCCTATTTGGCAAGCCGTGCCGCTTTGATTGACACCAGCCCGCAAGCCCGGCGCCGGGCAACGGTGCAAGCCGGTCAACCCGATGACCTCGTCAGCCGCTACGCCCCCATGGCTGAGCAGACCGAGCACGGCACCTCGCACATCAGCATCGTCGACGCCCAAGGCCGCGCCGTGTCCATGACCACCACGATCGAATCGGGCTTTGGTGCGCGGATCATGGTCAACCGCCAAGTGGGCTTGCGCGGTGGCTTTTTGCTCAACAACGAACTCACCGACTTCAGTTTTGTGCCCCGTGATGCGCAGGGTCGCCCAGTGGCCAACCGCGTGCAGCCCGGCAAGCGACCCCGCTCGTCGATGTCGCCCACGCTGGTGTTTGAGCAACCCGCAGGCCAACTGCGTCTGGTCGCAGGCAGCCCCGGGGGGGCCTACATCATCCACTTCACGGCCAAAACGCTGATGGGTGTACTGGACTGGGGCCTGTCACCGCAAGCCGCGATTGACCTGCCTAACTTTGCCGCTTTTGAAGGCCCTGTTGTGCTGGAAACCGGAAGATTCCCGCAAGCCACCCTCCAAGAATTGAAAGCGCGCGGCCACACCGTGATCGAGCGCGCCCTGCCCAGCGGCATTCAAGCGATTCAGATCGGGTCGCAAGGGCTTCTGGGGGGGGCTGACCCCCGGCGTGAAGGCCTGGTGATGGGTGGCCATTGAGTGCTGAGGGTTCGCTAGTGACTCGGCTTTTTTCCCTGGCTTTTCCCTGGCTTTTGTCCTAGCGTTTGCCCGAATGCCAAAAACGCAGCCATCCTCTAAAGTCAAAGCATTCATGCACTCCACCATTGACGACGCTGTGCTCGCCAAAGACACGGCAAAAAAAAAGGCCAAACACCATGACCACACCTGACATTCCACGGCGCCAGTTTTTGCAAACCAGTGCGGCAAGTGCCGCCACACTGGCCTTACCCGCGCTGCCCCAGAGCTTCCCCAACCGCCCGATCAAACTGATCTGCCCCTGGCCGGCCGGCGGCTCCTCCGACCAGGTGATGCGTGCCCTGGCAGACAGCGCCGGTCGTGCGCTCGGCGGTACCGTGCTGATCGAAAACAAAGCCGGCGCCAGCGGCATGCTCGGCCCCAATGAGCTGGTCAATGCCAAACCCGACGGCTACACCCTCTCGCAACTCACCATCGGGGTGGTGCGCCTGCCGCACATGCAGAAAATGCAGTTCGACCCGCTCAAAGACTTCACCTATGTGGTGTGCCTGACCGGCTATACCTTTGGCATGGTGGTGCGCGCCGACTCGCCCTTCAAAACGGTCAAAGACCTGGTGGACTACGCCCGTGCCAACCCCGAAAAATTCACCTACGGCTCCACCGGCACCGGCACCACCCCGCACCTGGCGGTGGAGGAATTTGCCATGCGCGCGGGCATCAAATTGCAGCACGTGCCCTTCAAAGGCAGCGCCGACGGCATGCAGGCCCTGCTGGGCGGGCACATCATGGCGCACAGCGACGCCACCGGCTGGGCCCCGCATGTGGACGCCGGCACCTGCCGTTTGCTAACCACCTATGGCAGCAAACGCACCAAGCGCTGGTCCCATGTGCCCACCCTCAACGAACTCGGTTACCAGACCATCGCGGACTCGCCCTTTGGCATTGGCGCGCCCAAAGGCATGGATCCGGCGCTCACGCAACGCCTGCACGACGCCTTTAAGAAAACCCTGGAAGACCCGGCGGTGATCGCCAGCTTTGAAAAATACGACCAGTCGGTGATTTACATGAACACCGCCGAGTACACCAAGTTCGCCCAGGAGAACTACCTGAAAGAAAAAGCCATCATTGAGCGACTGGGTCTCTCGATGAAGAGCTAAAAGAGCGAGCCCAGCGCCCCGATAACACGCGGGCAATCAAGAGCAGGCTGACAGAACAGCGACAGACACCGGTCGGGGTCTGGCATGTTCGGTCAAAATACCCGCATGGCCATCCCGCAATCTTTTTTACAGGAACTTCTCGCCCGTACTGACGTGGTCGAGATTGTGGGCCGGCACGTGCAACTCAAAAAGGGTGGTGCCAATTTTTCCGGCTTGTGCCCTTTCCACGCCGAAAAATCGCCCTCCTTCACGGTCAGCCCTACCAAGCAGTTCTACCACTGCTTTGGCTGCGGAAAAAACGGCAATGCCATCAGTTTTTTGATGGACCACGCGGGGATGACCTTCATCGAAGCCGTCAAAGACCTGGCGCAGCAATACGGCATGCAAGTGCCCGAGGACGAGGCCAGCCCACAAGACCGCGCGCGCGCGGCGGAACAACGCGAAAAACAAGCCACGCTGAGCGATGTGCTGGAAAAAGCCGGCGAGTCCTACCGCAAACACCTCAAGGCCAACCCAAGGGCGATCGACTACCTCAAGCACCGTGGCCTCTCCGGTGAAATCGCCCGTCAATTCGGGCTGGGTTATGCGCCCGAGGGCTGGCGCAGTCTGGCCAGCGTGTTCCCCAACTACGACGACGCCCTGCTGGTCGAAAGCGGACTGGTCATCACCAACACCGATGAGGACAGCGGCGAAGAAAAACGCTACGACCGTTTTCGCGACCGCATCATGTTCCCGATCCGCAACGTCAAAGGCGAATGCATTGGCTTTGGCGGGCGTGTGCTGGGCGACGAAAAACCCAAATACCTCAACTCGCCCGAAACGCCGGTGTTCAGCAAAGGGCGCGAGCTGTACGGCCTGTTTGAAGCCCGCCATGCCCTGCGCGACCAGGGCTATGTGCTGGTGACCGAAGGCTATATGGACGTGGTGGCGTTGGCCCAGCTGGGATTTCCCAACGCGGTGGCCACCTTGGGCACGGCCTGCACCACCGACCATGTGCAAAAGTTGTTCCGCTTCACCGATGCGGTGGTGTTCAGCTTTGACGGCGACGCTGCCGGTCGCCGCGCGGCACGCAAAGCCCTGGATGGCGCGCTGCCCTATGCCAGCGATGTGCGCAGCGTGAAGTTCCTGTTCCTGCCCGCCGAACACGACCCGGACAGCTACATCCGCGAATTCGGCAAGGAAGCCTTTGCCCGTTGTGTGAGCGAGGCCACCCCGCTGAGCCGGTTTTTGATTGATGCAGCGCGCGAAGGCTGCGACCTCAACAGCGCCGAGGGTCGTGCACACTTGGCCAGCAATGCGCGACCGCTGTGGAGCTTGCTGCCCGATGGCGCCTTGAAGTTGCAGTTGCTGGGGGAAATCGCTGAACTCGTTCAACTCAGCAGCCGCGAGTTGACTGCCCTGTGGGCGCCGCGACCCAGCGGCAAAACCACCGGCACGCCAATTGCAAGCGGCCAAGGCGGTGGCTTCGGGGGGCAAGGTGGCAGGACCTCCTCCTACACAGTCAAGCGCAACAGTCCGGCGGGGCGTTTGCCGCCCTCGAGCCGTGCCGACCACGCAGCCCGCCTTTTACTGGGTGACTGCGCGATGTGGGACAGCCTCACCAGTGAAGAGCACGCGCTGCTGTGCGCCCTGCCCGCGCCCCACGGCCCCCTGTTCAGCTGGCTGGAATCACAACTGCATGAACATGGCCCCCTGCCTTGGGCGGCTGTACGCGAAGGCTTGCAGGACCACCCCAGCCAACCCTTGGCCGTCAAACTCATGTCAGTGGGCGAGATGAGCGCAGCCGACGCCCCCCCGCACGAAGCCCCGTCGGAATTGCGCAATGTGATCAACCGCATGTTGGTCGAACATCTCAAAACCCTGGAGACCGAAGCCATCGCGGCGTCCACCAGCGACCCGCAGGCCATTGAGCGGTACAGGGCGCTGCAGACGCGCCGGCGCGAACTCGAAGCCAGTGCCCAGCAACGCGCCACATAAAAAGCGGCCGATCGGGTATAATCCTTATTGATTTTCGGCAAGAGCGACAGCAGCACCTCCGGGCCCGGCCAATCGTTGAACACTGTTTCACAACCGGCCAACTTACCGCAAGGACTGCATTCCAAATGTTCGCCCTCCCATCTTGCCTTTGAGGACTTGTCCTCTATCCCCCCAACTGCGCCGGTTGTCATCGGCGTCTGTGTTTGTTTCTTTGTGCCCGTTTTTGATCTCCTGAGGTTTATCCATGCCAGCTCAAAAGTCCAAGAAGCCTGCCAAGCCCGCTGCCAAACCGGCTGCCAAAACCACCGTCAAAAAAGCTGCCCCTGTGGCGGCCAAAAAGCCTGCGCCCAAAGCTGCCGTCAAACCGGTCGCCAAAAAAGCCATGCCCAAGGCCGTGACACCCGCAGCGAAAAAGCCGGTGGCCAAAACTGCCACGAAAGCTTCCTCAGTGCCTGCTAAAAAATCACCTGCGCCCGTTGTAAAACCCAAAGCTGCGGCCAAAGCCAGCCCTGCTGACACCAAAAAAGTACTAGCCGCTGCTCTGGACAAGAAAAAAGCGGCCCCGCCCGCCAAAGCAGCAGCACCTGCGCCCGCCGCGGCCAAAGGTGCCAAGCGCGGACGCAAACCCAAGACCGCCGCCGGAACTGAAAGCAGTGACGATCTGGACCTGTCCGACATTGAAGCCGAATTTGCTGAAGAACCGGCTGCGGCGACAGGCGAAAAGGTCAAGCCGCTGCGTATGAAGATCAGCAAGGCCAAAGAACGCGCCTTGATGAAAGAGTTCGGCCTGGATGAAACCGTCCTCTCCGAAGAAGACCTGGCCAAGCGCCGTCAGCGCCTCAAGACCCTGATCACGCTGGGCAAGAC
>CANGMW010000170.1 GCA_947454695.1 Comamonadaceae bacterium
AACGTCGGCAGGTCAATCAGTGCATAGGGATAAGGCACGAACTCCTGGTGTTCAAAAATCACCCGGTGCACATTGCGGGGGGACGGGAACAGCTTGTAGGTGCCGTTGTCAATTGCAGTGGTGGCCATGCGGAACTTGCCCTTCAGTCTTGCGAGACAACGATGTCGTACATGGCGTCGCCCATATAGCGGTTGGGACCAAAGGTGGCCACCACCGCGGCGGTTTCGGCAGCTTGCCATTGCTCGAAAATTTCCCGCTCGGCGCTGTCCAGCAGCTCCAGATCGGGTTGCTCGCCATAGGTCTGAACCAAACGCTGGTAAGCGGTATACACCGGCGCCACCAGACTGGCGTCGCCTAAGTGCGCTTCCAGCACTTTGCAAAACAGCTTTTGCGCTCTCAGGCGCTGCTCTGGCGACACATCGGCATCGAAAATTTTCAACTCGTAGCCCATTTGCTTAGCCTCGCCGCACGTCACCTCAAAGGGCTTGCGCCAAACGGGCCACGCCCTCTTTGATCTTGTCCACATCGGCGGTGGCAAATGACAAACGCAGCGTGGCAGGGTCGGGGCTGCTTGCAAAGAACGGGGCGCCCGGCACAAAGGCCACGCCCTTGTCGATGGCACGTTTGGCCAATTCACCCGCGTCCTGCAGCTTGCCGCCGGCACCGGTCAAGCGGGCCCAGAAAAACAGACCGCCACCGGGTTGGGTGAAGGCAATGGCATCGCCCATCTCGCGCTTCAAACACTCACCCATGGTGCGGGCGCGCTCGGCATACACCTCGCGCACATGGGCCAAGGTAGCAGGCATGCGCCCGGCGCGCAGGTACTGAGCGGCGGTGGCTTGTGCAAAGGTGCTGGTGTGCGCGTCGCTGAACTGCTTGCACATGGTGGCGCGGGCCAGCAAGTCGGCGGGCGCAATCATCCAGCCCACACGCAAGCCCGGACTGAGCACTTTGCTCAGGCTGCCGCAGTGAATGAGCCAGTCACGGCTGCCCGGTACCTGCGCACTGAGCGCCAGCAAGCTGGGCGGTGGGGCTTCACCAAAATACAAATCGCCGTAAGGATCGTCTTCCACCACCGGCAAGCGGTACTTCACTGCCATGGCCAGCACCTGCAGGCGACGCTGCAAACTCAAGGTGGCGCCACTGGGGTTGCCAAAGGTGGGGATGAGGTAGACGAACTTGGGCTGGTGCTGCGCGATCAGTGCTTCGAGTTCGTCGGTCTTCACGCCGTGCTCGTCAATCGGCGCAGCAATCACCTGCGCACCATACAAACGGAAGCACTGGATGGTGGCCAAAAAGGTCGGGCCTTCCACGATGACCTTGTCGCCGGGGTTGATGAGGGTCTTGCCGATCAGGTCCAGCGCCTGTTGGCTGCCGGTGGTCACGATCAGGCCTTCGGGCGTGACGTCCTGACAGCCCTTGGACTGCATGAAGCCGGCAATTTGCTCACGCAGCGGGTTGTAGCCTTCGGTGGCGCCGTATTGCAAAGCACCGCCGGGTTCCTGCGCGAGGGCTTGCGTGACGGCTTGGCGGATACCGTCCACATCGAACATGGCGCTGTCCGGAAAGCCCCCCGCAAACGAAATGATGCCGGGCTTGCCCAGCAGCTTGAAGAGTTCGCGGATGGCGGAGGTTTCTACGTTTTGGAGTCGGTCAGCAAATTGCATGGTGTCGCGGGGATCTATAAAAATAATCAGGGATTTTGAAGCGGCATCGGCTTGCCTTCAGCGGAAGACGGTGCGGGCACGCCCAGCAGCTTGGCCAGAGTGGGTGCCAGGTCCGCCTCGCCCACACGGGCATCGACACGCGCCGGCTTCAACCAGCGCGGGCCATACATCAGGATGGGCACATGGGTGTCGTACTCGTAGGGCGAACCGTGGGTGGTGACCGCCGTGCTGGACGCCACCATCCAATAAGGCTTGAAGATGAATTGCACGTCGCCTGAGACCTCCGGGTGCCAGGACTTGCGCATGGCACCGAAGTACGGCTCACTGGCGCGGCTGCCGCTCAACAACTCCTGGCGGGTGTAGGCGGTGGCGATGCCCTCCTCTTTGAGCAAATGTGAGCGCGCAAGCTCGGCCACGGCATTGGGATCGGTTTGGGTGGAAGCCAGGAGTTTTTTATTGATCAAGAGACCGGCCGCTGAAAAACTCACCCAGGCGCCGGGGCCGAAACGCGCTTGCAGACCAGCGTTCACTCGGGCCAGCAGTTGGCCACTGTTGATAAGGCCCGAAGAATTGCCCAGCTGAGCGCTGTACTCGGGGGCCGGCATGAAGCCGTGATCGGCGGTCAGCGTGGCGATGTAGTTGTTGGGACCGAGCTTGGCATCAAGCTGCGCAAAAAAGTTCTGCAACTGGCGATCCAACTGCAAAAGGTGGTCATGCGAGATGCGCGATTCGGCGCTGTAGGCATGGTTCACATAGTCGTGACCCGACAGGCTGACGATGAGGATGTCAGGCACCTCGTCCTGCCCCAGCCCTTCCCCGTCAATCGCCGCACTGGCGAATTGCAAGGACAGGGCGTCGACAAACGGGCTTTTGAGCAACTGGCTGTAGAAGGCGGCGTTGGGCGTGCTGTCGCTGTCCTTGCCCATGCGCATGGGCAGCTGGCCGCCTTGGGGGCCGAACCAGGGCTGCTTGTCGGGCAAGGAGCGCGCGTAAGCAGCCTCGGGCAAGAGCGGCTTCCAATCGGTCTTGAAGTAGGCATCCGCCGGCTTTTGCCCATTGAACTGGTTCACCCAGGCCGGGTGTGCGGCCATATAGTAGGTGCTGGAAGCGAACTGACCGCTCTGCCCCATGTACATATAAGCGGTGCCGCTGTGCCCCGCCGGCAGGATGGCCCCGCGGTCCTTGCCGGAGACCGCGATCACCTTGGAGCGCGCATCGGTGCGCTTGAGCACGTCTCCCAGGCTTTCGACCTTCAGGTTTTTCGGGCTGGTGCCGTCCAGCGGCTTGGTGCTGTTGCCAATGTAGGTGGCGCTCGTGTCACCGGCGCAGTATTCCAACTCGCCGGTTTGCGGGTCACGCCATTCATTGCCCACGATGCCGTTGCGATGGCTGTACGCCCCTGAGAGCATGGTGGCGTGGCCGGCGCCCGTCACAGTAAAGGAATGTTCGTAATGCGCTTGCGAATACCAGACCCCACGGTCCAGAAAACGCGCCAGCCCATCAGGTGCGAGCTGGTCGCGGTAAGCGGTGATCTGGCGTTGCGGCAGCCCGTCGACCACCAAAAACACCAGCAGCCGGGGCTTGGATGCAGCACCCAGTGCAGGCGCATCGGCACAACTGGCCAGCACGGCCAACAACAGCATCGCCCCGAGCCAGCGCACGGGAGTCCACATCAAAAATCGTTTCATGATGACAAGTGAATGGGGATAGGAATACGTCTACGTTTGAAAGGCTCGCCATCATCCCACGAAACTCGCCGTCAAAGGCTTCATTTCTAGGACAAAATCAAAGCATGAACCCCAGCGCCATTGCCGCCTTCTTTGCCACGCTCAAAGCCGCCAACCCGCAACCGGTGACCGAGTTGGAATACACCAGCGTGTTCGAACTGCTCACCGCCGTGCTGCTGTCTGCGCAGGCCACCGACGTGAGCGTGAACAAAGCCACGCGCAAGCTGTTTCCCGTGGCCAACACGCCGCAACAAATTTTGGCCCTGGGCGAAGCAGGGCTGATCCCCTTTATCCAAACGATTGGCTTGTTCCGGTCCAAAGCCCGACACCTGCTTCAAACCTGTGAGATTTTGGTGACGCAGCACGGCGGGCAAGTGCCGCGCACCCGCGAAGCACTGGAAGCCCTGCCGGGTGTGGGACGCAAAACCGCCAATGTGGTGCTGAACTCAGCCTACGGCGAGCCCACCATGGCGGTGGACACCCATATTTTCCGGATGGGCAACCGCACCGGGCTGGCCCCGGGCAAAACACCGTTGGCGGTCGAGCTCAAGCTGCTCAAGCGCATTCCTGCCGACTATCTGGTGGATGCGCACCATTGGCTGATCCTGCATGGCCGCTATGTGTGCCAGGCACGCCAGCCCCAGTGCTGGCAGTGCAGCGTGTCGGCCTACTGCGATTTCAAACCCAAAACGCCCCAGCCTGCTTAAAGCTCAGAACAGATGCGCTGCGCCCTCAGAACCTGGGCAAAGCCACCCACTGCCCGGCCAGGGGATGAATGGCGATGCGCTCGTCAAACACACGCGCCAAAGCACGGTGCGTCTGCGGATCGGCACTGGGCCCCTGATGGGTCACGCCACCTTGCGCCATCACCAGCAGTTCATCGGCTTGCAAGGCCAGGGTGAGTTCATGCAAGACGCTCACCACCGTCTTGCCCTGCTCCACCAGTTGTCGCACCAGATGCAGCCAATCGGCTTGATGGGGCGGATCCAGATTGGTCAAAGGTTCGTCCATCAGCAAAACCTGCGCATCCACCGCGAGCAATCGGGCCAGCAAGACCCGCTGACGCTCCCCGGCGGACAGATGGCTGAAGGGCCGCTCGCGCCAGGCCCACGCCTGAGTCAGCTGTAATGCCTGCTCGACCTTGGCATGGTCGAGGTCGCCGGGACCGGCCAGCCAGGGCTGGTGCGGCAAGCGCCCCAACATCACCACATCCATCACGCGCAAATCGTCCGTGCTTTGGTTTTGCCCCATCCAGGCCAGTTGTTGGGCGCGTTGGCGAGGTCGCAAGTCCTGCAGCGCTTGTCCGAGCAGCAGCACCTGCCCCGAGCCATCGGCATGCGCCGGCAACAAACCCGCCAGCACTTTGAGCAGCGTGGATTTGCCCGCACCATTGGGCCCGACGATGCTGGTCCAGCTACCGGCCGGAATCACCAGCTCGGGCACTTGCAAAATGGTGCGGCCATCGCGAACGACCTCGATGTGACGGGCTTGCAAGGCGGTGGTCGTCATCTCAGTACCGTGTTTGCTGGTGCATGAGGCGCAGCAGGTAGCCGCCGCCTAAAACCGCGGTCACCACGCCCACTGGCAACTCCAGCGGCGCGACCAGCCAACGCGCCCCCAGATCAGCCCATAAGAGCAACACCCCGCCCATGAGGCTGGCCAACCACAGCAGCCGGGCGTGGGCGCCGGGCAGCAAGGCTCGCACCACATGGGGCGCGGCCAGCCCCACAAACGCGACCAGTCCGGTTTGTGCGACGGCCGTGGCGGTGCACAGGGCAATCACCCCGACCAGCGCGGCACGCAAGGGCGCCAAGGGCAGCCCCAAACTGACGGCGGTGTTTTCGCCCAAGGCCAGGGCATCGAGCACGCGTCCCAGCGACATGGACAACACCACCATGGGCAGCCACACCGCCAGCATCAGCCCGCACGACAGCCAGCTCACCAAGGCCGTGCTGCCCAACAAATAAGACTGCAAGGTGTCTTGCACACTGGGCACCAGCAGCATGACCAGGGAACTCAAAGCCCCCAGCACCACGCCGACCACCACGCCGGCCAGCAACAAGCGCAAGCTGTGTTGCACGCCCCGCGACAAAATCAGGGTCAGCACCACGGCGGCCAAGGCCCCCACAAACGCCGCACCGGTCAGGCCCAGCGCGCGCCACACCACGCCGGTGGCGGGCAGCACATTGGCCAACCACAAGGCCAGCGCCAGACCTAAAGAGGAACCCGACGCACTGCCCAGAAGGTAGGGGTCGGCCAGCGGGTTGCGAAACAAGCCCTGCGCCACCGCGCCGGCCAAGCCAAGCAAGGCACCGGCCAGCCAAGCGCCCAGCGTGCGGGGCACGCGGATGTCCCAGACGATTTGCCAGGACAGCGGGTCGTTCAAGCTGAGCTGCTCCCAGCCGGTGCTGCCCAG
>CANGMW010000171.1 GCA_947454695.1 Comamonadaceae bacterium
CCGCCTTGGGCCAGTAGGGTGGACACATAGCCGGCGTGGTCGAAACTTTTTTTGTCGCGGTAGATGTGCAAGATGCCTTGTTTTTTCAAGTCAAAGTCGATGCCTTCTTCTTGCGCCCATGAGAACAAGTGCGCACGGGCGGCCACGGCCAGTCGAGCGGTCTCGATGGTGTTGCGCTCATAGGCCGGCATGGCGGCCATGAACTCGGTAAACCAGGAAATTTTGTGCCAGTTGGGTTTGGGGTTGATCAGCAACGGCGCATCGCTTTTGAGCATCCACTTCAGGCCCTTCAACAGGGTGGACCAGTGGGTCCAGACTTCGGCATTGGAAGCGGACAACTGCCCGCCATTGGCAAAGGAAGTTTCCATGGCCGCATAGCGGTGGCGCTCAAACAAGGTGACGGCAAAGCCGCGTTTGGCCAAAGCGTAGGCGGTGGTGACGCCGGTGATGCCGCCGCCGATGATGGCGATTGATTTCATGGTGCAGGTCTTTCTAAAACGTCAAAGGTTGAGCCGCCGGTGCACGATGCACCGTCAGCGCCCCTTCTGTTTTGGACCTGAGAGATTCACAACCGGTGAGGGTTGCTTGCTCCTGCGGTGGATTGACGGACGACAACGTCAATCGCTCTTCAGAATGTGAAGTGGCATCGGTCCTTTTGCCTGAGAGTTTCCGGGGCGGTTGCTCCTTCGGCGTTGCAGCGTGTGCTGCAATCTCTCCCGATGTCACGGGGTTAAAAAATCTTCAGTTCGCGAAAAACGCCTTGGTTAAATTGACCCAATACTGTGAACCCACTTCGATGTTGTTGTCATTGAAGTCGTAGCGGGGGTTGTGCACCATGCACGCACCGGCCGAGTCGCCGTCCCCATTGCCAATCAGCAAATAGCTGCCAGGAATTTTTTCCAGCATGAACGCAAAATCCTCGCTGGCCGTCAGAGCAGGGCCATTCAAGGTGACGCGCTCGGCGCCCACCATGTCCAGCGCAACTTGGCGCGCAAAGTTGGTTTCCTGCTCAGCATTGACCAGCACACAGTAGCCGGCTCGCCAGTCCACTTCAGCGCGCACGCCAAAGCTCTGGGCCTGAGCGGCTACCAGGTCTTTGATGCGTTGCGCCAACAGTTGCCGCACGGCGGGGTCGAGCGCACGCACGCTCAACTCCAGTGTGGCGCTGTCGGGGATCACGTTGTTGGCTTGTCCGGCATGCAGCGCGCCGATAGTCACGACGGCCATCTGCAAAGGGTCCACATTGCGTGACACCACGGTTTGCAGTGCCATCACCATGGAGGCAGCCGCAACCAAAGGGTCCGCTGCATGGTGCGGCATGGCGCCATGTCCGCCGCGACCGTGAATATGGATGGTGGCGTAGTCGCTCGATGCCATGGTCGCGCCTTGGCGAAACACAAAATGTCCCACCGGCACACCGGGCATGTTGTGCATGGCAAACACGGCGTCGCAGGGGAATAAATCGAACAAACCGTCTTGCATCATGCGCACTGCGCCGCCACCGCCTTCTTCGGCCGGTTGAAAGATCAGATGCAGAGTGCCTTCAAAAGCCGTGTCCTGGGCAATCGATTTGGCTGCGGCTAAGAGCATGGCGGTGTGACCATCGTGGCCGCAGGCATGCATCAAGCCGGGTTGACTACTGGCCCATTCATGCCCCGTGGCTTCCTGGATGGGCAGCGCATCCATGTCGGCGCGTAAACCCAAACGTCGACCCTGCTGGCCCCGCTTTAAGCTGCCCACCACGCCCGTTCCGCCCAGACCCCGGTGCACCTCATACCCCCAGGCTTGCAGTTTGGAAGCCACCAGCTCAGAGGTGCGGTGCTCTTCAAAAGCCAATTCGGGGTGACGGTGAATGTCGCGCCGGAGTTGGATGAATTCACCCACCCGGGACGACAGGGCTTCACGCAAATAGGTCATGGTTTACTGGGGCTGCAAGTTGATGGACTTGGCAATCGCACGGAACTGGGCCGTGCCATCGGTGTAGGCCTTGCTCACGGCTTGCAAAGACAGCGGTTTGGCGACCAGTTGGCTATTCGCTTCCAGGCCGCTACGCACAGCGGGGTCGGTCAATGAATCGGTGATGGCTTTGTGGATGACTTGAACAATCGCCTCAGGGGTGTCCTTCTTCACAAAATAGCCCGTCCAGATATTGAAAGTGAAATTCTTCAGGGATTTGCTCTCTGTGATGGC
The DNA here is from genome assembly GCA_947454695.1 of Comamonadaceae bacterium. Taxonomy (GTDB): domain Bacteria; phylum Pseudomonadota; class Gammaproteobacteria; order Burkholderiales; family Burkholderiaceae_C; genus CANGMW01. Next base: position 2,191 of record CANGMW010000171.1, read on the forward strand.
CGGGTAATCTTTGACAGATTCCAGTCGCTCGCTGTTGAGCATGGCCAGCACTTTCAGTTTGCCTTGCTTGTGCAGCTCGTCATAGGCTTTGCCGAAGGGCGCCAGGAAAATATCCACTTGACCGCCCAGCAAGTCCTGGTTGGCCGGCGCCGCGCCTTTGTAGGGCACATGGGTCATGGGAATGTTGGTGACTTTGGAGAGGTGCTCGCCCAGCAAGTGGTAGAAGGAACCCGGACCCACGCTGGCATAGGTGATGGGTCGGCCGGCCTGTGCTTCTTTGCGGGCGTAGTCCAAAAATTCATCCACCGTGTTCACCGGCAAATCTTTGCGGGCCAGAAAGCCAATCTGAGCGGTGGCAATCATCTGCACCAGACGGAAATCTTCGCTTTTGAATTTCACGGCCGAAATGGCCAAAGGCGCCAGGATCAACTCGTTGGGTGAGCCCTGAAAAATAATCTGACCATCGGATGGCGCATTCAGTACTTTTTGTGCGGCGATGGAGCCGCTGGCGCCACCCAGGTTATCCACGATCACGGTTTGGCCCATGTTTTTTGACAGGGTGTTGTTGACCGTGCGGGCAATCACATCAGACAAACCGCCGGCGGGGTAGGGGACTAACAGAGTGACCGGGCGACTCGGGTAGTTTTGTGCTAGGGCCGAACCTGCCACGAGCAGAGCGCCCAGGGTCGCGGCCGCGCGCTTTAGCCAATATTTGGAAATCGCATGCATGGTTTGTCTCCTTTTTGGATGAGTGTGCACAGATCGTAAAAACTCATCATTCCAAAGTCCAATGCATAATTGGTTAATTATTGATAACTTATATGCATGGATAACTTGCCATGACGCTTGTACAACTGAAGCATTTCCTGGAGCTGGCCGCCAACGGGTCGTTCAGCAAATCGGCCGGGCGACTGCACATCACCCAGCCGGCCCTGAGCCGCAGCATCCAAGCGCTGGAGGAGGAACTGGGGCAGCCTTTATTTGACCGGGTGGGGCGTCAAAACGAACTCACCGCTTTTGGCAAGCACATCCTCCTGCAGGCCACTGAACTGGTGGATGCCGCCAATAATTTGAAAAACAGCGGACAACAGATGCTGACCGGCCAAACCGGCCAGGTGCGGCTGGGTCTGGGCTCCGGGCCGGGCGCGCTGTGGATGACGCCTTTGTTAAAGCAACTGGCCACGCAATACCCGCAGAGCCGGCTGGCGATCGCGCGGGGGGCCACCCCTTTGTTGGTCCAGCAGCTGCGAGATCGCGTACTCGATGCGGTGATCCTGGACATCCGCTCTTTAAGCCCCGCCAGCGACCTGAAAGTAGAGCCTTTGTGCGAACTGCCCGGCGCGTTTTTATGCCGGCCGGGCCACCCGCTGGCTAAACGCAAAAGCGTCACGCTGGAACAAGTCCGCGCCTATCCGTTGGCGTCCACGCCCTTGAGTGATGAAGTGGCCCGTATGCTGATTGAGCGTTATGGTGCGCAAGCCTTTCCGGAGCAACTGTTCAATTTGCGTTGCGAGGAAATTTCGAGCTTGCTGGAAGTAGCCCGGACTACCGACGCGATTGTGATGGCCATCCGTGCCGCCGCCCCGGATTTGGTGGCCTTGCCCCTATCCCCGGCCTTGAGCGCCACAGCCAGATTCGGCTGGGTGAGCTTGAAATCCCGCCATGCATCCCCGCTGGCCCAGATGCTGCATCAGATGGCCAAAGACATCGTGGCATTGCATGGGGGTGTGGCCGAATGAAGCGTTTTTACCAATTGAATCGATAAATCAGTTTTCCTTCAAAATACTTGTCACCAACACCATGAGGGGCAAGTATGTTTGAACGGTTCACCCAAGGTCAGGCGCTGGCGTCTTTACAGAAAACCGCCCTCAATCTTCTGTCTGAAAAAGGTGAGGCCAATGCGAGAGGTATTGCGTCCAAGTTTATTGATCAATTCAAGCAACTCGACAAGCCAGAACAGCTTCAGTTTTTTGAATTTTTAGCCAAACGATTCAGCCCAAATCCCGCTGATGTTTTGAAAGCAGCCCAGCTGTACGCGGACAAAAACGATGACGACAGCTTGATTCAACTCGTGAAGCTGGTCGAGCCTGCGCGCCAGGAACTGTTCCGTCGTATCAACCGCGCACCCGAGGGCACGCAAACCATTGTGCGTATGCGCGAGCGTTTGATCGAGCACACCAAATCCAAGCCGGGCTTCAAAGCGGTGGATGCGGACATGCAGCACCTGCTGAGCTCGTGGTTCAACCCTGGCTTTTTAGAGTTGCATGAAATCACCTGGTCGTCGCCGGCCCTGCTGCTGGAAAAAATCATCCAGCATGAGTCGGTGCATGCGATCGATGGTTGGGATGATCTGCGCCGCAGGCTGCAACCGGATCGTCGCTGCTATGCGTTCTTCCATCCTCAGTTGCCGGGAGAGCCTCTGATTTTTGTGGAGGTCGCCTTGGTGGGCGCTATAGCGAAAGACGTCGCACCGCTGCTGGATAAAAAGTCCGAGAGTTTGGACGCGAAGAAATTCAAAACGGCGATTTTTTATTCCATCAGCAACTGCCAGCCCGGTTTGCGCGGCGTTTCTTTGGGTAATTTTTTGATCAAGCGGGTGGCCGAAAAAATCCTGCAAGAAATCCCCTCTGTCAAAACATTTTGTACGCTCTCGCCGGTGCCCGGGCTCAACGCTTGGATCAACACCTTGCACGCCACCAAGGGTTTGGAGCCGATTGAAGATAAGAAGGGCAAGAACGCCGCCGCACTCCAACTGATTTCACCGGAAGATGGTGCTTGGCAAAAGCGTTTAGCCGGCGGCTGGACGCCTGCCAAGGCCGCAGCGGATGAGCAGTCGGCCTTGTTGCGCTTGTGCTTCATCTACCTGACACAGCAGGTGCACACGCGTGCCGGTGATTCGGTGGCTCGATTCCATCTGGCCAACGGTGCTAAATTGCACGGCATCAATTGGGCCGCGGACCTGTCCAAAAAAGGTTTGACCCAGTCCAGCGCCATCATGGTCAATTACCTCTACGAGCTGGATGCGGTGGAAGACAATCACGAAAAATTCATCAAAAAATCAGTCGTGTACACCAAGAGTCTTGAGCGGTTGAGTTGAGCTTTGGCTCACCCCGGAGGTGACGCCATAGATGTTTTGGTTATTAACAATCAAAAACTCTGTCGTTCCCTTTTGACGCATCAGCCTTAAGAATCCACCCATCGAAATTTTTCATGGATTCAAAAGGGCTCTCAATGATTCAGCGTCAACACTTTCTCAAAACCCTCGCCGCAAGCGCCTTGCTGGCCGTGACGGGCTTGGTCGCCGCACAACCCGCGCCGGTGTCCTTGCTCAACGTCTCCTACGACCCCACCCGCGAGTTGTATGTGGAGTTCAACCAGGCCTTCGCCAAGTACTGGAAAGGCAAGACCGGCCAAGACGTGACGATCAAACAATCGCACGGCGGCTCGGGCAAGCAAGCGCGTTCTATCATTGACGGTTTGGAGGCTGATGTGGCCACGCTGGCGCTGGGGGGTGACACCGATGCCTTGTACGAGCACGGCAAACTCATTCCCAAAGACTGGCAAAAGCGCCTGCCGAACAACAGCTCACCCTATACCTCCACCATCA
>CANGMW010000172.1 GCA_947454695.1 Comamonadaceae bacterium
AAAACAGGGCGTCACGGGCAGGGTTTGTAGAATGGATTATCCATGAGCACCATTGATCTGCGCCAAGGCGCCACACCCCATGTCTGAAGCCCCCGTTGTCTGGCCCTCTGCGGCGCGTGAAAGCGCCTTTGAACACTGGTTTGCTGCGCTGCAAGCGCCTCAGCAACTCAAGCGCAACACCTTGCGCGCAGCGTCCAGTGACGCGAGCTTTCGTCGCTACCTGCGCGTCGATGCCGCGCAGGGCACGCGCATCATCATGGATGCGCCCCCGGACAAGGAAAATTGCCAGCCTTTTGTGCAGGTTGCTCAGCTGATGAAGTCCGCCGGCTTGAATGTGCCCGAGATTCTGGCCTGGGACGAGACACAAGGCTTCATGCTGCTCACCGATCTGGGCGCCAAAACCATGATGCAACTCATGGACCGTGAGCAGCCTCAGGCCAACCAGGCGCGCTACCTGCAAGCGGTTGACGCCCTGATCGCCTGGCAACTGGCTTCCCGACCGGACGTGCTGCCACCCTATGACGCGGCCCTGCTGCAACGCGAACTGTCACTCTTTCCCGATTGGTATTTGACACAGCACCGCGGGGTCACGCTCAGCACCGAGCAAGGCCGCACCCTGGATGAGGCCTTCACATGCATCATTGAACAGAACCTGCGCTGGCCCTCGGTGTATGTGCACCGTGACTTCATGCCGCGCAATTTGATGGTGCCGGATGACGCTGGCGCAAACGGCCTTGGCGTGTTGGATTTTCAAGACGCGGTCTACGGCCCCATCACCTACGACATTGCCAGTTTGATGCGCGATGCGTTTCTGACTTGGGAAGAAGACTTTGTGCTGGACATCACCATCCGCTACTGGCAAAAAGCCCGTGCAGCGGGCTTGCCCGTGGGTGACGATTTCGGCGAGTTCTACCGCGGCGTGGAATGGATGGGCCTGCAGCGCCATCTCAAAGTGGCCGGCATTTTTGCCCGTCTCACTTTGCGGGACGGCAAACCCCAGTACCTGGCAGATACGCCCCGCTTTATCCAGTACATCCTGGCCACCACCAGCCGCTACCGCGAACTCAAGCCTTTGCAGCGGCTGATTGAATCCATCGAAGGCACGCCGTCTATCTCCGGCTTTGCCTACGGTCGGATGTAAGTTTGGTCACGCTTTTTCTATGCCCCGCTTTTACTGTCCCACGGCCCTGATCACGGGCCAAACCTTGTTATTGCCAGAGGGTGCCTCGCGACATGTGCAGGTGTTGCGAATGCAGCCTGGCGAGGCCATCACCTTGTTCAATGGCGGACCCGGTGTGCCTAACTCGCCCGGTGGCGAATTTGTGGCCACCATCACGCGCATGGGCCGCAGCGATGTGGAGGTGATGGTGGGCACGCACACCGCCCTCGAGCGCGAAGCCCCCCTGCAAGTGCATCTGGCACTCGGTGTACCCGCCAACGAGCGTATGGACTGGTTGGTTGAAAAAGCCACCGAACTCGGCGTGGCCAGCATTCAGCCCCTGACCACGGAGCGCAGCGTGCTCAAACTCAAAGGCGAACGCGCTGAAAAAAAACAGGCCCATTGGCAAGGCGTTGCCATCGCCGCCTGCGAACAAAGTGGCCGCAACCGGGTACCTTTGGTGTATCCCCTGTTAACCCTGCCGGACTGGCTGCAGGACTGCCCTGTGTCTGCGCGGCTCTTGCTTTCTCTACAACCGGACAGTCTGCCTTTGATGACTAAGGCCAGTTCTGCAAAGTCCTCGCCGGTCGTTTTTTTGTCAGGTCCTGAAGGGGGCCTGTCCAGCGCTGAAGAAGCTGCCGCGCGTGCCCACGGTTTTACCCCGGTGAGCTTAGGTGCTCGCACTTTGCGCGCCGAAACCGCACCCTTGGCGGCGCTTGCCGCACTTACACTGGTTGCATGAACCCATCGCTTGCACTGCTCTCGGTCTGTCAGGGCCTGTTTCTGACCAACAACATCGTCTTCATCGCCATCAATGGCTTGGTGGGTTTGACTCTGGCACCACGGGGTTGGATGGCCACGCTGCCGGTCATGGGTTATGTGGTGGGCGGCGCTTTGAGCACAGGACTGGTTGCTCGCACGCAAGCGCGCTTCGGACGGCGGGTGTCATTTCAGCTGGGCCTGCTGGTGGCGCTGGTATCTGCCTTGCTCTGTGCCTACGCTGTTTTGCACCACAACTTTTGGCTCTTGGTAGCCGGCACGGTGGTTGCGGGTTACTACAGCGCCAACGGACAGCTCTACCGTTTTGCCGCAGCGGAGTTGGTCGCGGCCGATGCGCGTGAAAAAGCGGTGTCCATGGTGCTTGCCGGCGGTTTGATCGGTGCGGTGATCGGCCCTTCGCTGGCCATCCGAACCCGCACCTTGCTGGAGACCCCTTTCATGGGGGCCTATTTGGCGCTGGCGCTGGTGTCGCTCTTGGCCATGCTGCTGATGGCATGGATTCGTTTCCCGGCAACACCTGCAGCGACCAAAACCAGCGGCCCCGCGCGAAGCACCTTGCAAATTTTGCAGCAGCCCTTGTTCTTCGTGGCGGTGGTGGGCGCGGCGCTCGGCTACGGGGTGATGAACCTGCTCATGGCGGCCACGCCTTTGGCCATGCAAGTCTGTGGTTTCGCGTTTGACGATGCGGCCCTGGTGTTGCAATGGCATGTGATTGGCATGTTTGCACCTGGCTTTTTTACCGGTCATCTCATCCAACGTTTTGGCGTGCTGCCGATCATGGCCACGGGTGTGGTGCTCAACGCCTTGTGCATCGCCATCGCCTTATGGGGCGTTGACTTGCAAGAATTTCTGGTGGCGCTGTTCCTCCTGGGTGTCGGCTGGAATTTTTTATTCACCGGCAGCACCACGCTCGCCATGCAGGCCTATCGACCTGAAGAAAAAGACCGGGCCCAGGCGACGATCAATTTCTGCGTGTTCGCTGTCATGGCCATCACGTCGTTTGCATCCGGCGCCTTGGTCACCACGCAAGGTTGGCATTGGCTGAACATCGGCTCCATCGTGCCCGTGCTGCTCACGGCCATCGCCTTGGCTTGGCTGATCTGGCATCGCCGCGAAAGTACTTCTCTGGGTTGAACCATGTCCTCCTTTGTTCAAGCGCCCGCTGATCACGCTAAGGCTTACCGCAAGGTGGCCCTGGCTGCATGCTTTGGCACCTTCATCGAGTGGTATGACTTTCTGACCTTCGCCACCTTGGCGGTGCATTTTGCAGTCTTGTTTTTCCCGTCCGATGACCCTGTGGCCGCGCTCTTGTACAGCCTGGCCACTTTCGGCATGGGCATGGTGGTGCGACCGCTTGGCGCTATTTTGTTTGGCTCATTGGGCGACCGCTTTGGGCGTCGGGTGGTGTTTGTTGCCACCATCGGCATCATGGGCTTAGCCACCTTTGGTGTGGGCTTGTTGCCCACCCATGCGCAGTGGGGCTGGGTCGCCACGGCGCTCTTGTTGATGCTTCGCTTGGTTCAGGGCCTGGCCATGGGCGGCGAAATCGGCGGAGCCAATGTTTACCTGGCCGAGCATGCCAGCCCCGAACACCGCGGCGCACAAACCAGCGTGTTGCAGTGGATGGGGGGGCTGGGCATTCTGGCGTCCACCTTGCAGCTGGTGATCTTGCAGGCCTGCTTAAGCGACGCTGACTTCAAGGCTTGGGGCTGGCGCATTCCTTTTTGGCTCTCGGCGGTTTTGCTGCTGGCCAGTATGCGGGCGCGTCTGGCCCTGCATGAGTCGCCGGTGTTTGAGCGTTTGCGTCAACAGCAACAGGTCACGCCTACCCCCTTGCGTGACTGTTTGCGCGACCGCCCGACCCTGGGCCGCATGGCCTTGCTGTTTTTCTGTGTGTCGGCTGGCGGTGGTGTGCTGTTTTTTTGTTCACAAGTCTACGCGCCCATCTATCTCAAGACCGTTGTCCAGATGTCTGCGGTCACGGCTGGCTGGGTCACCCTGAGCGCAACGCTTTGCCTGTTTCCGCTCACCTACCTGTGCGGGCGCTGGTCGGATCGCTGGGGACGCCGGCCTCTGGTGCTTGGCGGCTTGGCTTTGGGTGCAGCGTCTATCCTGCCGGTGTACGCGGCCTTGCCTTTGGTGGCGCAGCAGCCGCTGTGGGTGTTTTTGCTTTTGCTCTTGCCGGTCGTGGCCGTGGCGCTGGTCACCGGCCCGCAAACCGCCTTGCTGTCGGAATTGTTCAGCGCACGCACGCGTTACACCGCGGTGGGCCTACCGCATAACCTGGCCGCCGGCTGGATCGGTGGCTTGTCGCCCTATGTGGTGGCGCTGATTGCGCAGAAATACGGCTCGGTGCTCTTGGGCCTGCTCTACCCCACCGCTTTGCTCGTGCTGGCCTGGGTGGTGGGTTATGTGTGGCTGCCGGAAACGCGCGGGCGCGACTTGCGCAACTGAGCGCCGCAGCGCTGGTGCAGGATCAGGCTGAAAATTTCACCACCGAGGTGCCTGCAAAGAAATTAGGCGCCATGCGCACCACTCGACCTTGTTGTAAGCCGAAGCTGTCCAGAATTTTCAAATGGTTGGCCTGAGCCAGTTGGAGCAAATCCGCATGGGTGCCCACGCGGATGTTGGGCGTGTCGTACCATTGGTAAGGCAGCCGCTTGGTCACCGGCATGCGCCCGAGCAAAACGCTCAAGCGGTTGGGCCAGTGGCCGAAGTTCGGAAAGGCCGCGATGCCCGTGCGGCCCACACGGGCGGTTTCACGCAGCACCACTTCGGCATTGCGCAGGTGTTGCAAGGTGTCGATCTGCAACACCACATCAAAACTCTGGTCGCCGAACTGCGACAGGCCGTCGTTCAAGTTGAGCTGTAAGACGTTGACACCGCGTTGGACGCAGGCCTGTACATTGCGGTCGTCAATTTCTACGCCGTAGCCGCTGCAGCCCCGAGTTTGCTGCAGGTGCGAGAGCAAGGCGCCGTCGCCGCAGCCCAGATCCAACACCCGCGACCCCTGCGGCACGAGTTGTGCAATCGCCTGCATGGTTAAGGGATCGGTCATGACAGCGCTCCGTTCACGGTCTGGTCGATGCGCTGGAAGTACGAGCGCACCACGCTCATGTAGCGGGCATCGTCCAACAAGAAAGCGTCGTGCCCATGCGGTGCATCGATTTCAGCGTAACTCACATCACGCTTGTTGGCCACCAGCGCTTTGACCAGCTCACGGCTTCGCTGCGGGCTGAAGCGCCAGTCGGTGGTGAAACTCACCAGCAAAAATTTGCACGCGGCCTGTGCAAACGCCCGGCTCAAGTCCCCGCCATGCGATCGGGCCGGGTCAAAATAATCCAGAGCGCGGGTAATGAGCAAATAGGTATTGGCATCAAAGTACTCGGCGAATTTGTCGCCTTGGTAGCGCAAATAGCTCTCGATTTGAAACTCGATGTCCTGGGTTGTGTAGCGCAAGTCCACACCTTCGCGCAACTGACGACCGAATTTTTCATTCATCACATCATCACTGAGGTAGGTGATGTGGCCGATCATGCGGGCGATGCGCAAGCCTCGTTTGGGGATCACATCATGCGCGTAAAAATTGCCGCCATGAAAGTCGGGGTCGGTCACGATGGCGCGGCGCGCCACTTCGTTGAAGGCAATGTTCTCGGCGGTCAGATTGGGCGCGCTGGCCACGACCACCGCATGTTGCACGCGATGCGGGTGCTGCAAGGTCCACGACAAAGCTTGCATGCCCCCCAAACTGCCCCCCATGACCGCCGCTAAGGTCTGAATGCCCAACGCATCAAGCAAGCGTGCTTGGGCATTGACCCAGTCTTCTACCGTGACCACCGGGAAATCGGC
>CANGMW010000173.1 GCA_947454695.1 Comamonadaceae bacterium
AGCGAGGGCCTGCCCGCCAAGCGTTTGTCCACGGCTTTTGACTCGGTCACCTTGTACGGCAACGACCCCGATCTGCGTCCGGATATTTACGGCAAGGTGGGTAACTCGGGCGTGAGCATTGCCACGCTCGATGACATGAAGGTGCTGTATTCGGGTTTTGATTTGTGCAACCCGACTACCAGCGTGAGCATGACCATCAACGGCCCGGCGCCCAGCATCCTGGCCATGTTCATGAACACCGCGATCGATCAGAACATCGACAAGTTCAAGGCCGACAACGGTCGCGAGCCGACTGACACCGAAGCCGCCAAGATCCGCGAATGGGTGCTGGCCAATGTGCGCGGCACCGTGCAGGCCGACATCTTGAAAGAAGACCAGGGTCAGAACACCTGCATCTTCAGCACCGAGTTCAGCCTGAAGGTGATGGGCGACATCGCCGAATATTTTGTGCACCACGATGTGCGCAACTTCTACAGCGTGTCCATCAGCGGTTATCACATCGCTGAAGCCGGTGCCAACCCGATCAGCCAGCTCGCGTTCACGCTCTCCAACGGCTTCACTTTTGTGGAGGCGTATCTGGCGCGTGGCATGCACATTGACGACTTCGCGCCCAACCTGTCTTTCTTCTTCAGCAACGGCATGGACCCCGAGTACACCGTGATGGGACGCGTCGCACGCCGCATCTGGGCGGTGGCGATGAAAGAGAAGTACGGCGCTAACGAGCGTTCGCAAAAACTGAAATACCACATCCAAACCAGCGGGCGTAGCTTGCATGCTCAGGAAATTCAGTTCAACGACATTCGCACCACGCTGCAGGCGTTGATCGCGATTTACGACAATTGCAACAGCCTGCACACCAATGCGTTTGACGAAGCCATCACCACGCCCACCGAAGACAGCGTGCGCCGCGCCATGGCGATTCAGCTCATCATCAACCGCGAATGGGGACTGGCCAAAAACGAAAACCCCAGCCAAGGCGCCTTCATCATCGAAGAGCTCACCGAGCTGCTCGAGGAGGCGGTGTTGTCAGAGTTTGAACGCATCTCCGAGCGGGGCGGTGTGCTTGGTGCGATGGAGACCGGCTACCAACGCGGCCGTATCCAGGACGAGTCAATGCACTACGAGATGCTCAAGCACACGGGCGAGTACCCCATCATTGGGGTCAACACCTTCCGCAATCCCAAGGGCGATGCGGTGATGGAAAAACTGGAACTGGCCCGTTCGACCGAAGAAGAAAAACAAAGCCAGCTCAAGCGCCTGCAAGACTTCCACGCGAAACACGCCCAAGAGGCACCGGTGCAACTCAAACGTTTGCAGCAAGCGGTGATCGACAACGGCAATGTGTTTGACGTGCTGATGGACGCGGTACGCGTGTGTTCGCTGGGGCAAATCACCAACGCCTTGTTTGAGGTGGGTGGTCAGTACCGCCGCAACATGTAATTTTTTGCGCGGACACACGGCCTCGCTCCACATCGGGGACAATGGCGTGATGAACACGCCTATCTTGTCAGTGCAGGGATTGCGCAAACGCTTTGGCGCCACCACCGTGGTGGACGGGGTCTCGTTTGACATTGCGCCGGGCGAATGCCTGGGCGTGATCGGGCCCAATGGCGCCGGCAAGACCACCACCATCCGTATGTGCCTGGGGTTGACCACGCCGGACGAGGGCAGCATCACCTACCGGCTTCAGGGCGCGCAGACGCAAACTAATTTGCAGATGCCCTTTGACGCGCTGGCGATCAAGCAGCAACTCGGGGTGGTCAGTCAGTTCGACTCGCTCGACCCCGAATTCACCTGCGAAGAAAACATCCTGACCTATGGCCGGTATTTCGGCATGAAGGATGCGGTGATCCACGCCAAAATTCCTGAGCTGCTGGCCTTTGCCTCGCTCACCCACAAAGCCAAAGACAAGCCGGGCATGCTCTCCGGGGGTATGCGACGGCGCCTGAGTCTGGCGCGTGCGATGGTGAACGACCCGCAGCTGCTCTTGCTCGATGAACCCACCACCGGGCTGGACCCTCAGGCGCGGCACTTGATGTGGGAGCGCCTGCAGGTGCTGCTGCAGCAAGGTAAATCCATTTTGCTCACGACCCACTTCATGGACGAAGCGGAGCGCTTGTGCAACCGCTTGTTGGTGTTGGACCATGGCCGAAAAATGATGGAAGGCCAACCGCGTGAACTCATTGCTCAGCACCTGGAGCCCGATGTGGTGGAAGTCTATGGGGCCGATGCCCTGCAACTCGTGGATGCGCCTTTGAAAGCCTTGGCAGACCGTGTGGAGGTGAGCGGCGAGACGGTGTTCTTCTACACCCGCCAGGCCCAGCCCTTGCTCAGCGCCTTGGGTGCGCATCCGCACCTGCGCACCTTGCATCGGCCAGCGAACCTGGAAGATTTATTCCTCAAGCTCACCGGTCGTCAAATCAGGGAGGCGAGCTGATGTCGTCTGTACAAACCAAGCTGAATAAGCCGACCGCTTTGAGTGTCTGGCGCTTTCCGCAATTTTCCTGGCGCTTCTGGCCGGTGTTTCGTCGCAACTTGCTGGACTGGCGCAAGGTGGTGGTGCCCAGTCTGGTGGGGCACACGGCCGAACCTCTGGTGTGGCTGGTGGCCTTTGGTTACGGCATCGGCGCCTTGGTGGGCCAGGTGCCCCTGGCCAATGACCAAGGGGTCATCGTGCAGGTGCCCTACATCCTGTTTTTGGCCAGTGGTTCGATTTGTATGAGCGCGATGAACACGTCCTCGTTTGAGGCGCTGTACTCGGCGTTCACGCGTCGACATGTGCAAAAAACCTGGGACGGCATCATGAACGCGCCCATCGGTCTGGACGACATCGTGACGGCGGAAATGTTGTGGGCTTCTTACAAAGCGCAGTTTGCTGTGTCCGTGTTGATGCTGGTGATGTTGGCGCTGGGCATTTGCAGTGGGCCCCATATGTTGGTGGCCTGGGTGGCGCTCATGGCGGTGGGAATCACGTTTTCCAGCATGGCGCTGGTCTTCAGTGCGCTGGCTAAGAGCTACGACTTTTTCACCTACTACTTTTCGCTGTTTCTCACGCCGATGATGTTTTTAAGCGGCGTATTTTTTCCGCGCACACAGTTGCCCGGGATCGCACAAACCATCTCCGACTTTTTACCGCTGACCAACGCGGTGGAGCTGGTGCGGCCCATGCTCATGGGCCAGTGGCCCGTTCACCCGGTGCAGCATGTGCTGGTCTTGGCGCTGTGGGCGGCCCTGTCGTTTTGGCTGGCGCTGGCGCTCTTGCGCAAACGCTTCATGGCCTGAAGGCGCAGCGTGCTTCAGCGGTAGTCGGCGCGGATCATGTCCGCGGCTTTTTCCGCCATCATGATCACCGGGGCATTGGTGTTGCCGCTCACCAACTGCGGCATGACCGAGGCATCAATGACCCGCAGGCCTTGCAGGCCATGCACTTTGAGCTGCGGATCCACCACCGCCATCGCATCGACGCCCATGCGGCAAGTGCCTGCCGGGTGGTAAATCGTGTCGGCATGGTTGCGGATGTATTGCTCGATCTCCTCATCGCTTTGCGCATTGGCCAGCGCTGGCATTTCACGCCCGCCGAGTTCAGCCAAAGCCGGTTGGTTCAGGATGCCCCGCATGATTTTGAAGCCGCGGATCAAGCGCTCGACGTCATCGCGCTCGGTGAGAAAACCCAGATCGATGAGCGGCGCGGCAAACGGGTTGTTGCTGGCCAGCTTCACGCTGCCGCGGCTCTTGGGTCGCAACAAACACACGTGGCAGGAGTAGCCATGCCCAAAGGTGGTGGTGCGGCCATGGTCCACCAATTTGCCGATCACGAAATGCAGTTGCAGGTCGGGCGTTGCTTCGCTGGCCTGGCTCTTGATGAAGCCGCCTGCTTCGGCGAAGTTGGTGGTCAGCATACCGCTTCGGTACTTGCGCCACGCCATGATGCCCTTGAAGGCCTGGCGGATGCCGGAGAGGGACAAGCCAAATAAATCGGTCAGGTGAGGGGCGTCGATCACTTGCACCACATCGATGTGGTCGTGCAGGTTCTGGCCAACGCCTGGTAAGTCATGAACCGGGGCAATGCCCTTGTCCTGCAAGTGGGCCTTGGGGCCGATACCCGAGAGCATCAAGATCTGGGGCGACTGCAAGGCGCCGGCGCACAACAGTACCTCACGACGCGCTTGCAGTTGACGGGTCACGCCCCCTTGCTTGAATTCCACGCCCACCACACGGTTTTTCTCCAGCACCAAGCGAGTCACGTGCGCGCCGGTGATGACTTGCAAATTGCTGCGTGACAAATGGGGGGTGAGGTAGCCTTTGGCAGCACTGAAGCGCTCGCCGTTTTTGTGCGTCACCTGAAACGGCCCGACGCCCTCTTGGTTGGCGCCATTGAAATCGCGGTTCTCGGGCAGGCCGGCCTGACGTGCGGCCTGCACAAACACCGGACCGAACCGGTTGGGACTGCGCAGGTCCATCACATGCAAGGGACCGCCTGAGCCGTGGAAAGCATCGGCGCCACGTTCGTTGTCTTCGCTGCGTTTGAAGTAGGGGAGCACCTCCTCATACGACCAACCGGGGCAACCATTGGCGGCCCAAGCGTCGTAGTCTTCGCGTTGCCCCCGGATGTAGACCATGGCGTTGACAGAACTCGAGCCACCCAAAACTTTGCCGCGTGGCTGATAGCCTTTGCGCTGATTCAAGCCGGGCTGGGGCGTGGTTTCAAATTCCCAGTTGACTTGTCCCGTCTTGGCCAGAATGGCCAGACCCGCGGGACAATGGATCAATACGCTGCTGTCAGGCGGCCCCGCTTCTAACAGGGTGACCTGCACATTGGGGTCTTCACTCAAGCGCGCGGCCAAGACGCAACCTGCCGAGCCGCCGCCAACGATTAAAAAGTCAATCATGTCTGTCTCCAGCCCGTTTCATGGGTATTCTTCTTGAATGAACATTAAACCAAAATAAGCCGGACAACGTGAAAAATATTCACCCGTTCAAGGTCAAAATTCGAGTGATCGATTGAATCATCAACGCCTATGAAATTTGCTTTGCTGTCCGACATCCATGCCAATCGGCATGCCTTGGATGCCTGCCTGGCGCACGCACATGCGCGGCAAGTGGATCGCTTGGCGTTTTTGGGGGACTTGGTCGGATACGGTGCCCATCCCGCAGAAGTTTTGAGCCGCATTGAGTCCCTGGTGCAAGCGGGTGCGCTGTGCCTTCAAGGCAACCACGATGCTTTGGCGGTACAGCCGCCTGCCGAAGTGCAGACCTTAGGCGACAGCACGGCCCAGTGGACGCACGCGCAATTGTCCGTCGCGCAAAAAGATTTTTTGGCGGCGCTGCCCTACACGGCGCAGTACGACACGATGCTGCTGGTCCATGCCAGTGCCGACGCGCCGACCTTGTGGCGCTATGTGACCGATGAGCGCCTGGCCACGCTGAGCTTGGATGCCGCGTCCCGTTTGCCGCAGGTGCGCCATGTGTTCGGGGGGCATGTCCATTTGCAAACCTTGTATTACCGGGGCACGGACGGTGCCCTGATGAAATTTTCACCCCAACCGGATGTCGCCATTCCTGTGCCGACCCACCGGCATTGGCTGGCCACACTGGGCTCGGTGGGGCAACCGCGCGATGGCAATCCCAAAGCCATGTATGCCATCTTTGACAGCGCGCGCATGCAACTGACCTTTCACCGGGTTGACTACGACCACCTGGCGGCGGCCCAGGCCATCCGCGATGCGGGCTTGCCAGAGCATTTTGCGAATC
>CANGMW010000174.1 GCA_947454695.1 Comamonadaceae bacterium
TTAGAAAACGCCTTCTGCGCCATTCGTCCGCCGGGCCACCACGCCTGCCGCGACAAAGCCATGGGCTTTTGTTTTGTCAACAACGTGGCGATGGCTGCCAAGTACGCGCTGGAGCGGCACGGTCTGTCACGCGTGGCCATTGTGGACTTTGACGTGCACCACGGCAACGGCACCGAAGACATCGTGGCCGGAGACGACCGCATCCTGATGGTGAGCATCTACCAGCACCCGTTTTACCCCCACGGCGGCGCGCGCGAAGGCCTCTCCAATATGGTCAATGTGCCGGTGCCGGCTTACACCAAGGGCATGGCAGTGCGCGAGTTGATCGATGTGGCCTGGATGCCGCGTCTGGAAGCGCACCGACCCGAGATGATTTTCATCAGCGCCGGTTTTGATGCGCACCGAGAGGACGACATGGGCCAGTTGGGCTTGGTGGAGTCAGACTATGCGTGGATCACCGAGCGCATCAAGGAGGTGGCCAAACGCCACGCCAAGGGGCGCATTGTGTCTTGTCTGGAAGGCGGCTACAGCCTGAGCGCGCTGGCGCGCAGCGTGGAAGCGCATCTGCGCGTGTTGGCCGACGTGTGAACAGGCGTCAGCCCGTGATGCGCGAGCCGCTGGCTTTGGTTCCCCGCGTCGGTGGGATGGCCACCATGCCCAGCCGTCATGAGAGCCTGATTCAAGCCCTGCCGCTCATCTTGCCGCAGCTCGACCGTTTGTACCTCTACTTGGATCAACACACCACGGTTCCGACCGAACTGTTGTCTGAGCCCAAAATCGTAGCGATCCTGCCCGAAACAAAAAACTTAGGCAGCGATGGCAAGTTCATGGGGCTCAAACGTGAAAAAGAGCCTTGCCTTTATTTTTGTTTTGATGACGACATCATTTACCCGCCAGATTATGTTCGTCGTCTGACAGCCTTTTTAAAGCGTCTGCATTTCGCAGTGGTCGTGGGCTTTCAGGGGGTGCTTTTCCAGAAGCGGTTTGTTTCTTACGTCAAGAGCCGTTCCATTGTTCATTTTGCGGGCAGTTTGCAACTTGATGCACTGGTGGATGAGCTGGGTACAGGCACACTGGCTTTTCATTCACAGTGCCTACACATTGATCCTGAGCAATGGGCAAAGCCCAACATGACCGACCTCATGTTCATGCTGGAAGCCATTCGCCAAAACGTTCCCCGTCTGTGCATCCGTCGTGAAGCTGGCTACTTACGTGCCATCGCGGAGAAGCAGTCTGACTCCTTGTATGTGAAATCTTTGCAAGATGACTCGGCCGAGACGCAATTACTCCGCGCTGTGATCAAGGCTTACCCTGATGCGTGGTGTCATGCGTCTTGAAGTACCCACAACGCTTCGTGGGGGACCGCTTGCTCGTTTTCAGCCGGGGTGAAAGCTTTGATAGTCTTCAAATTGTCCGTCAGTTGACTTGCGTAGATCTGTACCAGTTCTAATTTCAGGGCTTGCATTTTCAGGTCCAAACTGAGATGAAGTCGATTGAGCTGACGGGCTTTGAGCGACGCTTTCAATGCAGAGATGGCGTGTTGTCGGCTCATGGCATGTGAGGCATAAAACAAATCTTCATAAAACGCGATCCGGTAAACCTTGGCCAATACGCTCATGTGGCGAAGAATGACGATCAAAACAGCAAGGTGGTCGACGTGTCCTCCAATTCCAGACGGGACAAACATCCAAGGTTTATTAATTGGAGCCAAACCCAGCATCGGGCCCACGAGCGAGGCCAATAATTTTGCTTCGATTTGCCGTGAAATGCCCTCACTGTGGCGTGCATCAAAAGGGTGCTCATGTCTGGCCATGGCGTCTTTGAATTCCAAGGATTCCAAAGTTAAACCGCACGCCTGAGCAAACAAGCCGTCTTCTGCACAGCGACGGCGAGTCACGCCACGGGTATTGTCCGAATGCTGTTGGTGCCGCTCAGCGGTGTAGGGGGAAATAGAAAAAACGTTGAGCAATCGTCCAGCTTGTCGCAGATGGGCCAAGCCGGCCAATGAAAAACACACGTCATCCGAGTGGGGCGAGATGAAGACATCACGTGGGTTGGGTATTCCCAATCCGGCGCTGGTGGTGATGGGGCTCACATTTCGATCGCGATTGGGTTGAAGGGGACATGCCAAAAAGTCGTTTCATCATACCGGTCGCCAGAGTCGTGATAATCAGTGTTTGGTGAACGGCGCTCAAGCTCAGGTCGCGTTCAAAGTCCTCTTTCTCAACAACACGTGGACCCCGCCATGGACGAATTTTTCAAGCTCATCAATGAACTCAGCCAGGCCACGGTGTGGGCCGAGCTCTTGGTGTTAGCCGTGGGGGTTGGCATCGCCTATGCGGCCACCTTCGCGCTGGGCCGCGGTCAGCCCAGTGAGTCGGTGTGGTTTGGCGAGCGGGTCATTGACGGCGTGCTCATGCCTTTGCTGTTGTCGCTGCTGATTTACGCAGCCACGTACGGTTTGGCGCCTTACCACTTGGCCACCTGGCTCAGGCTCATCTGGCCGGTGTGTCTGTCCTTGGCCATCATCCGGCTGGTGGTGCGTGTGTTGTCGGCCTCGTTCACCAAATCGCCCCTTATCGTCTTGGTTGAGCGCATGGTCGCTTGGTTGGTCTGGCTGGGGGCGGTGTTGTGGATTACTGGCTTGCTGCCCGCTTTTTTGGGTGAGCTCGAGCGCATTCAACTGCCCTTGGGCAAAGCGCACATTTCACTGCGCACCTTGTTGGAAGGCATTATTTCTTCAGGCGTCGTGCTGACGTTCACGCTGTGGATGTCCGCTACGCTGGAGCGTCGCATCATGAAGCAGTCGATGCTGGACATGTCTTCGCGCAAAGTGGCTTCCAACGTTTTGCGTGCCGTTTTGTTGCTGCTGGGCTTGATCACGGCCTTGTCGGCTGTGGGCGTGGACCTTACCGCCTTGTCGGTGCTGGGCGGGGCTTTGGGTGTGGGCTTGGGTTTGGGCTTGCAAAAGCTCGCAGCAAACTATGTCAGCGGCTTTGTGATTCTGGTCGAGCGCTCGCTGCGTATCGGCGACATGGTCAAGGTCGATGGTTTTGAAGGGGTGGTGAAAGACATCACCACGCGCTACACGCTGATTCGCTCGCTCGACGGCCGCGAATCGATCGTGCCCAACGAACTCATCATGACCCAGCGGGTGGAAAACCAGTCCCTGCAGGACCGCCAGGTGCTGATGGCCTTGCATGTGTCGGTGGGCTACAGCAGTGATGTGGCGCAGGTACAAAGCATTTTGTTCAACGCAGCGCTGGCTTGTGATCGCGTACTGAAAGACCCGGCGCCGGCCGCTTTTTTGCATAACTTCGGCACGGACGGGTTGGACTTCACCCTCAATGTCTGGATTGACGACCCAAGTCAAGGCTCTTTGGGGATTCGCTCGCAGATCAACCTGAATATCCTGGCCGGTTTGCGGGCGGCTGGCATTGAAATCCCCTATCCGCAGCGCGTGGTGGAAGTGCGCTCTGCGCAGGCGCTCCCCCGTGAAAACCCCTAAACCGACCGATCGGTCGGTTAATTCATAATCGACCACCTGCATTGCAGAACCAACCCTTGGAGATACCGGCATGAAAAACATTCTGACTTTCACCGCTTTGGCGGCTTCCTTGCTGTGCACTGGCTTGGCACAGGCGCAAATCAAAGTGGGCGTCACCGTGTCGGCCACCGGTCCTGCTGCATCGCTGGGCATCCCCGAGAAAAACACCTTCACCCTCCTGCCCAAGACCATGGGCGGCAAGACGGTGGAGTACATCGTCTTGGACGATGCGTCCGACACCACCACGGCCGTCAAGAATGCCCGCAAACTGATTTCCGAAGACAAGGTGGACGTGATCATCGGCTCCACCGTCACACCCAACTCGCTGGCCATGATCGATGTGGCCGCAGAAACCGAAACGCCGATGATTTCGCTGGCTGCTTCGAGCCGCATCGTCGAGCCGATGGATGCCAAGCGCCGCTGGGTGTTCAAGACACCGCAAAACGACAGCCACATGGCCAGCGCCATCACCGGCCACATGGCCGACAACAACGTGAAGACCGTGGCCTTCATCGGCTTCAATGACGCCTACGGCGGTGGCTGGGCTGACGAAATGGCCAAGTTCGCCGATCTGCGCCGTCTGAAAATGGTGGCCAATGAGCGCTTTGCCCGCAACGACACCTCGGTCACCGGCCAGATCTTGAAGATCATGGCGACCAACCCCGATGCGGTGCTGATCGCGGGCTCGGGCACACCGGCCGCTTTGCCGCAAAAAACGCTGATCGAGCGCGGCTACAAAGGCAAGATTTACCAGACCCACGGTGTGGCCAACCCTGACTTCCTGCGCGTGTGCGGCAAAGACTGCGAAGGCACCTTCCTGCCCGCCGGCCCCTTGCTGGTGGCCAGCCAGTTGCCCGCCAGCAATGCCAGCCGTGCGGTGGGCTTGAGCTACATCGCCAAGTATGAAAAAGCCTTTGGTGCGGGTACCTTCTCCACCTTTGGCGGCCACGCCTGGGACAGCGGCATGCTGCTGGAGAGCGCCATCCCTGCAGCGCTGAAAGCCGGCCAGCCCGGCAGCAAGGCTTTCCGTGCCGCATTGCGTGATGCGCTGGAAAAAACCACCAACCTCACCGTCTCGCATGGCGTGATGAACATGACCCCCAACGACCACCTCGGACTGGACCAGCGCGCCCGCGTGATGGTCGAAGTCAAGGGCGGCACCTGGAAACTGGTGGGCGACGCGCGCTAACGCGTTTTCAAGATGGATCTTTCGATCGCGGCCATCCTGACGCAGGATGGTCTGACCTCGGGCGCGATTTACGCTTTGCTTGCGCTGGCCTTGGTGCTGGTGTTCTCTGTCACCCGCATTATTTTCATTCCGCAAGGGGAGTTCGTTGCGTTCGGGGCCTTCACCATGGCGGCCCTGCAAACCGGCAAGTTCCCCACGGTCACCTGGCTCTTGCTGGGCTTGGGGCTGTGGGCCTGCGTGATGGAGTTGCTGTCGATCGCGCGTCAAGCGCAACGGCGCCACTGGCGTGAAGTGCTGCTCGCGGTGCGGCAGTATTTGTTGATGCCGGTGCTGGTGTGGAGTGCGGCCATGGTCTTGCAGACCTATGACATCAGTCCTGCGGGCTGGCCCATGTTGCTTCAAATTATTTTCACGCTGGCGGTGGTCGCGCCCATGGGGCCGCTGGTCTACCGCATTGCTTATCAGCCGCTGGCCAATGCGTCCACGCTGGTGCTGCTCATCATCTCGGTGGGTGTCCACTATGTGCTGACCGGTATCGGGCTGCTCGCCTTTGGGGCGGAGGGCGTGCGCACGGTGGCGCTCACCGATGCGCGTTTTGAGATCGGCGCCTTGACCGTGTCCGGTCAGAGTCTGGCGGTGGTGCTCAGCACGCTGGTGTTGATGGGCCTGCTCTATGTGTACTTCGGCCGCACCCTGCCGGGCAAGGCCTTGCGGGCCACGGCGGTGAACCGGGTGGGCGCGCAAATTGTGGGCATTGGCATCACGCAGGCTGGCAGCGCCTCGCTCATGCTCGCCGGCGTGATGGGCGCGGTCTGTGGGATTTTGATTTCGCCTTTCACCACGGTGTATTACGACAGCGGTTTTCTCATCGGGCTCAAAGGTTTTGTGGCCGCCATCATCGGCGGCTTGGGCAGCTTCCCCATAGCGGCCTTGGGTGCAGTGCTGGTGGGTTTGCTGGAATCCTTCGCTTCGTTCTGGGCCAGTGCCTACAA
>CANGMW010000175.1 GCA_947454695.1 Comamonadaceae bacterium
ACGGCTTCGAGGTCGCTGGGGTAGATGTTGAAGCCCCCCGAGATGATCATGTCTTTCTTGCGGTCAAACAAAATCAGAAAGCCGTCTTCGTCAAAGCGGCCGATGTCGCCGGTGCGGATAAAGCGTTTGCCGCTCTCGTCAAACCACTCGGCCTCGCGGGTTTTGCCGGGCTGGCCGTGGTAGCCCTTCATCATGCCGGCCGAATGGCCCACCACTTCGCCGGCTTCACCAGCGGCCACCACCTGGCCCTGGTCGTCGATCAGGCGGATGTCATGCCCTTCGGCGGGCTGGCCCACCGTGTGCAGTTTCTCGGGGTGCAGGTGGGCTTGCAGGATGCAGGTGCCGCCGCCCTCGGTCATGCCGTAAAACTCGGTGAGCCCGCCGGGCCAACGTTGGAGCACATCGGCCTTGAGCTTGGCGGAAAACGGCGCGCTGGTGGAGAACTTCATGTGAAAGCTGCTCAGATCAAAGGTGTCGAATTCCGGGCGCGCCATGATGCGCTGGTACTGCACCGGCACCAGCATGGTGTGGGTGACGCGCTGCGCTTGCGCCAGCTGCAAGTAGCCCAGTGCATCGAACTGGGGCATAAGCCACACGCTGCCGCCATAAGCAAGCGTGGGGAAAAACACCACCAGCGTGGTGTTGGAGTACAGCGGGGTGGACAGCAGGGTGACGGTCTGCGCGTTGTAGTTGTACGCACCGCCACGCTTCACATGCGCCCAGCGCATGCTGTGCGGCTGCACGATGCCTTTGGGCTCACCCGTGGTACCGGACGAATAAATGATGTTGAAAGGCCAGTCGGGCTGCACCGTCACCGCCAGCGGTTGGGAGTCCGGGGGGAGGAGCCAGTCTTGCAGCGAAGTGGCGCCGGGGTGGTTGTCCAGGGTGACGCAGGGCAAGCCCGGTACAGCGTTGGGCGTGACGGTCTCGCGCACGCTGTCGTCCAAAAACAGCAGCCGGGCCTGGGCGTCGCGCAACATGCTTTGCAGACTCTGCGGGGTGGAACTGGGCGCGAGTGGTGCAACCACCACACCGGCGCGCAGTGCGCCTAAAAACACGGCGGCGTAGTTGACCGAGGAGGCTGCGCAAATCGCGATGCAGTCGCCCGCTTGCAAGCCGTCGCGCTGCAAGCTGGCGGCGATGCGGTCCATCAGGGCATTGAGTTCGGCGTAGCTGAGGGTTTGTGAGCCTTGCGCCAGCGCGGGCTGAGCGGGTTGCGCGTGGGCATGCTGCGCAATGAGTTCGCTCAGGGTGGCGAACTCCAGCGTTTGCAAATCGGTCATAAATTGTTGGCCAGGCCCGAGGGGCTGAAGGAGTCGTTGATGTGGAATTTCACCACAGGCGTGCTGGCGTCATCAAACGGCGAACCCAGTGCGAGTTCGCCGCGCGAGAGCAGCACGCATTCATTGCGACGCAGGCTGATGACCGACATGTTGTCGCCAAAACGCACCCAGGTGCCGTAGGTGCTGGTGTCGATCAATACAAACTTGCTGCCGCGCCGCTCAAGCCGGGCTTGCAGGCGCGAGACACGGCGGTTGTCGATTAAAAAACTCACCTCGCTGCTGCGTCCCAACGTGATGGGCATGTCGTCGAGCACGTAGGTTTTGCGTAAGTGCTCCCATTGCAGCTCGATGCTCACCGGGGCGGGGGCGGTTTCCTGGTAGCCGGTTTCAAGTGCGCCTTCAATCGTCATGAAATTAGAGGCGCTCTCTTGACGCCATTCGATGTTGAACACATCGGTGGGCGGCGCATTGCCGCGCATGTTCATCAGCCCCAGGTTGCGGAAATGGATGTTGCTGTCGTCGTACAAGTTGGCCACCACGCTGGGCGAGGCCAGAATTTGGTCCGGACCGGCGAGTTCGCACAAGGTGGCTGCAAAGTGAACGGGTTGGCCGAAGTAGTCGCCGTCTTGTTCGAGGACGCTGCCTTGGGCCATGCCGATTTTGATTTTCAGGGACTTCAAATCCGCCGGCCAGTTGTTCAAGCGGTCGCGGTGCAGGCGTTGAATCTCCACCGCCACGTTGGCCGCCGCGTTGGCGTCTGAAAAAGCGATCAACACGCCGTCACCCAAATAGCGGATGACTTTGCCCCCGCGCACTTCGCTGAGTTTGCCCATCCACTGGGTAGCGCGGGACACAATTTCGGCCGCCTTGGCGTTGCCCAAGACCTCGTAGAGTCCGGTGCTACCGGCAAGATCGGCAAAAACAACAGTTAGTTCAGCCATACGTGGGTCAATAGAGTGGTGCTTGATGTATTATCGCCCGCCGGCATTTGATTGATCAAATCCGGCAATTTCCCGCATATTCACTGATTTTTCGATCACAAGATTCCATGGCCAGCTACACGATTCGTCCCGCCACATTGCGCGACGCCAAAACCATTGCCAACATCCACGCCAGCGTTCAAGACACCATCTACAGCCAATTGGTGCCGGTGGGCTATGCCAAAGGTTCGGAGCCGGCCGAGTCCGGCCTGGTGTTCTGGCGCGAGGCGATCGAGTACGGCGAGCCGCAAGTGCAAGTGGCCGTGGATGACGATGGCAAGATCATCGGCTTTGTCGGCTTTGACCGCTCCCGCGACAAGGGCACCAAGCCCACCGTGGGCGAAATCTGGGCCCTGCATGTGCTGCCCACCCACTGGAACACCGGCGCGGGTCTGGCCCTGTGGGACGCCGCGCGCGAAGGCTTGGCCGACGAAGGCTGCACTCAGGTCACGGTCTGGCTGCCCTTGGGTAACGAGCGCGCTTTACGCTTTCATGAGCTCGCCGGTTTCAAGCGCGAACTCAACTCGGCACGCACCGTGCCGGTGGGCAGCTTTCGACTCGAAGAAATTCGCCTCAAGCGCGCCACGGGCTGAGTCTGCGCTGCACGGGTTCGCGTCAAGCGCGGGTCCGTCAGCAGGGGATGCTTCAGGCGATCATGCTGATGCGCAACTGATTCACTGCAGGGACTGTTGACCATGTTGCTTCTGGCCCCCATGGAAGGTTTGCTGGACTTTGTCCTGCGTGACATCCTGACCCGGGTCGGCGGCGTAGACCGCTGCGTGAGCGAATTCATCCGCATCACCAGCCGCCAGCTCCCCCCTCATGTTTTTTACCGCATCGTGCCCGAGCTGCACCATGGCGGGCGCACGCTCGCCGGCGTGCCGGTGCGGCCCCAACTGCTGGGCTCTGACCCCGCCTGTCTGGCCGACAACGCGGCGGTGCTGGTGAGCCTGGGCGCCACCGGTATTGATCTGAACTTTGGCTGCCCCGCCAAAGTGGTCAACCGCCACGGCGGCGGCGCGGCCTTGCTGGACGACCCCGAACTCATTGCCCGCATCGTGGCGCAGGTGCGCCGCACCGTGCCCGCGCAGATCGCGGTGTCGGCCAAGATGCGTCTGGGCTTTGACGATGACCGCCGGGCCGAGGAATGCGCGCAAGCGATTTGCCAAAGTGGTGCGACCGAACTGGTGGTTCATGCCCGTACCAAGGCCGATGGTTACCGGCCGCCGGCCTACTGGGAGCGCATTGCCGATGTGCGCGCGGTGGTGAAGTTGCCGGTGATTGCCAATGGCGAGATCTGGACCGCGCAAGATGCCTTGCGTTGCCGCGAGGTCTCGGGCTGTGAAGACCTGATGCTGGGACGCGGCATGGTGGCTAACCCGGGGCTGGCCTTGTCGGTGCGCGCGGCGCTGAAGGACTCAGCGGCCTCAACGCAAGAAGATGCGCAACTCAGCTGGCCCGAGTTTTTGCCCTTGATGGCCGAGTTCTGGCGCATCGTGTGCGCCCGGCTCGAGCGCCGCCAGCAAGCCGGCCGGCTCAAGCAGTGGCTGAATTATTTGCGTCGTCATTACCCGCAGGCACAAGTGGCTTATCAAAGCCTGCGCACGGTGAATGATGTGGCCTTCATCGGGCAATGGATTGACGCCCAAATGGCGGCCACGCAAGAGCAGCATGGACAAGTGCTTAATTCAGCTTGGTGAAGTTTCTCCGTTCGCCCTGAGCCTGTCGAAGGGCTTCGACGAGCTCAGCCCGAACGGTAAGGGGTAGTTTTAGAGGCGGACGACCCCGACGCCTTACCGAATGGCTCAGGCAAACAAAGCATCAAAACCCTGAACCGGCTCAAACCGTTGGTTGATGTGCAGCAGGCGTGTGGGGCCGGGCAGGGCGCGTTCGCGCACCGTGTGCATCACATCGCCGGGGTAGCACAGCACCCGCACGCCGTCTTGCTGGTGGGCTTGCGGCTCGATCACCGGGGGTTTACGGGCGCGTGCTTCGGTCAGCACGCTGGCCACGGTAGGGTGGCGCGCGAGGTGTGCCAGGCTCATGATCTGCGGCGGCGCGAGCTCAATCTCGCCTTGCCAATACTGGGTGAGCGCGGTGCGCGGCGCAAGCCAGGCGCTCTCGGTGGCTTCATGGTTGTCGTGCAGGGCGGTTTGATCGGCCGGCACTTGGGCCACAAAAAACCGCGTGTCAAAGCGCTTGGAGCTGATAGAGCTGATGCGCGGCGTGATCCAGCGTGACCAGGGCAGCACGTGTTGCGTTTGCAGTCGCAAGGACAGCGCTCCCAACACCTCGTTGAAAGACATGCCCTGGCGCAGCAGCGCATGGGCTTGGGCGGCGGTGGTCTCATCGCTGTTCTCTACAAACAGCACGCCCGACTCTTCAAACGCCTCACGCAGCGCGGCTACATACAGGCTGGCAGCGGTCGTCGCATCGAGCTCAGGTTCATTCAGGCTGTCATGCAGGGCATGCCCGTCTTGGTCCAGGTGTGTGGCCATGTCCAGTTCGGCATCGTTGCCATCGAGCTTGCCGCCGGGGAACACATAAGCGCCACCCAGTACATCGGACAAGCCGTGGCGTTTGATCAGGAAAACTTCCAGCCCTTGATCCGTGTCACGCAGCATGACCACGGTGGCGGCGTCACGTGCGGGACTGATGAGGGTCTCGGGGTGCAGTTCCATGGTGCGTGTGCCTGTCTTGATGGGGTTGCGTGAATTACAGTAGGGGGTGACAAGGTTTTAGAGCCCTAGGCTAACAGAAGCGCGTACGAGCGGATTGAAGCCAACACAACCCAACACAACCCAATACGAGCAAAAAGGACACGGAACATGAGCATCGATTTCACAGGCCGGGTGGCCATTGTCACGGGCGCAGGCGGCGGCTTGGGGCGCGAGCATGCACTGGCCCTGGCTGCACGCGGGGCCAAAGTGGTGGTGAACGATTTGGGCGGCGCGCGCGACGGCTCGGGCGGCTCGGCCACGGCGGCGCAAAGCGTGGTGGACGAGATTCGCGCTGCCGGCGGACAGGCCATTGCCAATGCGGCCTCGGTGACCGACTTTGACGCGGTGCAGGCCATGGTGCAACAAGCCATGGACACCTGGGGCCGCGTGGATGTGCTCATCAACAACGCCGGCATCTTGCGTGACAAGAGTTTTGCCAAGATGGAACTGGCCGATTTCCGCCTGGTGCTCGATGTGCACCTGATGGGCGCTGTGCACTGCTGCAAGGCGGTCTGGCCCATCATGAACGAACAGAAGTACGGCCGCATTGTGATGACCACGTCGTCCAGCGGTTTGTACGGCAACTTCGGTCAAACCAACTATGGCGCGGCCAAGATGGCCCTGGTCGGCTTGATGCAAACGCTTGCGCTCGAAGGCGCCAAGAACGACATCCGCGTGAACTGCCTGGCCCCCACGGCGGCCACCCGCATGACGGAGGGGCTGATGCCCGAAGC
>CANGMW010000176.1 GCA_947454695.1 Comamonadaceae bacterium
CAACCCACCCGATTCAAGGTGGACAGCAAGTGGACCTACACCACACAAGTCGGGGCCACGTTTGCCATCGACAAACGTTGGTTCGTGGATGTTTTCTACAGCGTCACGCCGCTGAAAACCAAAACCACGTTCTCAACCGGTCAAACGCAAGACATCACACTGGATCCCATTGCCTATGGCCTGGCCATCGGTGTGAAGTTCTAATTACATTCAAGCCAACTTGTATGCCACCAGGGCCATTGGCCTTGGTGGCATTTTTGTTTGTGCATGAACACAATGCTTTGGCTTGAGACCCGGTTAGTGCCACATCCTGCGCGGCGCAGCGATTATTCCAGCGCGATAGCTTTGAGCTCCGGGTACTTCGTCTCAGCCAGTGCACGGTAGTCGTTCAGCACCTGCTGGTAGATGACGGGGCCAAACAGGCCTTTGATCACTTGACGCTCCCGCGCCGCGTCTGGTGCACGTCCGTTGAGGTCCAGCGCCAAGCTGTAGGAAAAGTGCAGGGCCAGCCAGGAAAAGCGTTGGCTGGCTCGCGCGAGCAAAGCGAGTTGCTCGTCACGCATGTCCCGCGCAACAGGGATGCGCATGGCATCCAAGAGATCGCGCCATTGGGTCAAGAGCACAAGCGATGGGCGTAAATAGTCTGCAGGGACCGCATTGATCTTCTGCTTTTCAAATCGCGCCATGCGGAAGTCCTCTTCCACTTTGATGTACTCCAAGCCGATCCAGACCGTCAAAACCACAAAACTGATGGCTAGCAGCGATTCAAGCCGCCCGCGAAAACGAGTAACGACTTGATTCGCTGCCGACGTATCGCGGTCGATCATGCCCATAACCCATGCTGCCGGAAATAAAAAATATGCATACGAAAAGGGCAGCTCCAACATGCTGTGCACACCTAACGGCAACACAAACGCAAAGCCCATCAAGGTCCTGGCTCGCGTGGCCAACTGCCACCGCTTGAGCAACCACACCGCGGCCACGCCGCTGATAAGCAAGCCCGCCGGCACGCCGAACCAGACGCACAAATCCAATACCAAGTTGTGCGAGTAAGTTGTCTGCTCGGTGCCGATCACATGCAGCGCGCCCGCTTGCTGCGCCGCCGGCGTTTGCAACCAGCCAAAGCCCCACCAAGGCGACTCCTGAAGCCCCATCAGCAACTGCTTCCAAATGATGATGCGGCCTTCAAACGCGACGGCGTTGTTCAAATGAAATTCATCGTAGGTCGTGATGAACTTGATCGCCCAACTGCATGCGATCAGACCCGCACACCAGAGCCAGACCTTGTAGGGCTGAATGCGTATGGGCATGTTTTTACGGAGCATGCCGTAGTGAATGATGACCAAACCCACCGCCGAGAGCATGGCTGTGCGTGACTGCGCACTCAGCACACCCAGACTCAACACCGCGATGACCACAGTAGTAAAAGTGCCGCTGATCGCCAGAGTTTCATAAAGCCAGACCGTGGCCACCACACCCATGAGCAAAAACGTAGCCAGGTTATTAGGCTGTGCCAAATTAGCCGTAGCGCGATGCAACTGGGTGGGAGTAATGACCCACGGATTAAGCGCGGACGCCAGCTCAAGGAATTGCACGAACGCCATGAGTGCGCTGATCAGGGCTATGGCCATCCAAGTGAATGCAAGCGCCTTGAAATGGTCTTCTTTTGCGGGGTCATGTTGCAGGCCGAACTGCCATGCCACCCACATGCCGCTCATATAAACAACCCCGAGCGTTACATCGCCTAAGTACAAGTTAGGCATCAAAACGGATTGCAGGCCCATGATGACCAAGATGGTAAAAACCAAGGGCGTCAATGCACTGTTCAATGGAGCCGATTTAGAACGCCACGCGCGCCAAACAATAACGGCACATACTGGCAATAAGCTCGCAAAGAGCCATGCTTCATGTAGAAAACTCAGCCAAGGATAGAACCCAAAGGGCGACAAAAAGCCTTGGACAACACAGATTAAGAGGATCAGAGCTGGCATAAAAAACGCCCCGAAGGGCGTTGGTTTTGTCGATGCAAACTTACTGGTATGCCCAGCCACTGGCGCCAGCAACTGAGGCATCTCGGCAAGTTGCCGGGAAATACTTGGCGGGGGCTGTTGTAGCGCTTGGCCCGCATGCCCAACTGATCACGGTGCTAGGCGTAGACGCTACATCGAAGGTAGGTGACAAAACTACACCCCCAGTGATTTGACTAAGTCTTGATGACGCCAGCGCATAAACTTGACCAGTTGAATTGGTACCGACAGACGCGACATAGGTAGTACCAGAACCAGAGGTTACTTCACAACCCCATTTACCTGCCGATGCTATGGAAGCAATATTTTGACCTGCGTTGGATTGAACCTTTTCAGACACAGCAGTACGGCAGGCAGATGCAGCTAAAACCACCTCTGACATTCTCGCTCGCACTGTGTAGTCTTGGTACGCTGGCAAAGCCACTGCCGCCAAGATGCCAATAATGGCCACCACAATCATCAGTTCAATCAGCGTAAAGCCTTTTTGAATCATTTTTTTCATCGCATATCCTCCCTTTTGGTTTATAGAACTAACACTTCAATTACTTACTCTCCCACCTTCAAACTGAATGATTCAACGGCCAACGCATCAATGTCGCTTAAGGCGCCCAGCTCAGATTCGTAGCTTTTGTGGCCGTTGCCGTGCTACGGCATGTGGCCGGCAAATATTTAGAAAGGGTATCCGCAGACGGTCCGCAATCCCAAGAGGTCACGCTATCGTTCGTGGCATTAGGAGTAGGCACCAAGATCACAGAACCACTGACTTGTGGAAGCTTACTGGTATTGACCGTGACATTGATTGAGCCATCCGAAGCTGTTTGCACCTTGCTCACAAATTGTGTGGTGGGCGTAGACGATTCACAACCCCACGCCCCTGCCAATGGCAGCGATGTGCCGTACCTGCTTTGGTAGCCTTCGGAAACGCTGGTGCGGCAAGCAGATGCAGCCAACACCACTTCAGACATTTTGGCGCGCACGGTGTAATCCTGATAAGCAGGCAAAGCCACGGCTGCCAAGATGCCGATGATGGCCACCACGATCATCAATTCGATGAGGGTGAAACCTTTTTGTGCTGCGTTTTTCATAATTCTCTCCAAGTTTGAGCCATCTAACTTTGATGACCCAGCAAGCCGGCTTTTGCTTTGAAGCAAACGCATCTTGCGTTGCCTTTGCCATGCTCTGTACATTCCCTGCTTGGTACTCTGCATCTTCTGTGCCAACTTGCTCAAACCCGTTTTTGGTCATGGATTGTGAAAGAAACAGCAAAAAATCCTGCAATCCGGTGAACTTATGAAGCATTTGATGGGTTTGTTGACATTTTTGTCAGGACAATAATGTCAAAGCACAGGCCACCTCGATCGGACTCTAGGAGCCCATCACGATTTGCATTTGAATGCCGGAGAGCTCGATCAGGTCACCGCTTTTAAGTTTGATGGCGTCTTTGCCCACCGGGGTGCCGTTGAGAATGGGAGCGCTGTTGCCTTCGACGTGCGAAACCATGAAGCTGTTGTTGCGGCGCGTGATGGAGGCAATGGCGACGCCGGGTTTGCCCACTGTTGTCACAGCCTTGGTCAACGGCACTTCACGGCCAGCCGCCGAGCCCGAGAGCACGCGCAACATGGCTTGCGATTTTGGGGTGTGGCCCGCCAAGGCGCGGTCTGTGGCTGAATAGGGCTGTGTGCTTCCATACTCCACACCCCCCAAGCCATTGACTAACCGTATTTTGTATTTGCCGACTTCAATGACATCGCCGTCACTGAGCATTTGCCTCTTCACTGCGCGGCCGTTGACATAGGTGCCGTTGGTGCTGTTGAGGTCTTCCACAAAAACCTGCTCACCGTTTAAAGACACTGCAGCGTGCTCGCCGCTGACGGCCAAGTTGTCGATCATCACATCGTTGAACGGACGTCGACCCAGCGTTGTACGCTCTTTGGTTAACGGCACCTCCTTGATGACCACACCGTCGATCGATAAGACCATTTTCGGCATGCCCTGCTCCTGTTCATTCCGGGGTTCACTTCATTTCTAATTTTTATTGTCCCAGCAAACGTGAAAGCAGAGTGCGTCTTTTTGTAATCGGATCGGTCTCAACCAGCACCACTGAAATGTTGTCATGCCCGCCATACGCATTGGCGGTGTTGACCAATGCGCGCGCCTTGATCTCCATGGAAGGCTCGTTGTTAAGTATTTTTGCAATTTGTCGGTCTTGCACCATGTCTGACAAGCCGTCTGAACACAACAGGTAGCTGTCGCCGGGTGTCAATGTGAAGTCGTTGATGTCCATCACGACATCCTCTTCCACACCAAGCGCGCGCGTCACCACATTTTTTTGCGGGGAGTTTGCGGCTTGTTTGTGCGTCATCAAGCCCGCGTCCACACGCTCCTGCAGCAAGGAGTGGTCTTTGGTAAGTTGGGTGAGTTGGCCGCGCCGCAGCCGGTAACAGCGCGAATCGCCCACATGGCCCACCACCACGGTGTGTTGACGAAACACGGCCACTACCAAAGTAGTGCCCATCCCGGTGTACTGCTCGTTGTGCTGCGACGCTTGGAAAACAGCAGCGTTGGCTTTTTCAACACTGACTTCAATAGCGCGACGAACGCTTTTATCGCTGGCGTCGGCAGGCGCCTGGGATAACCAGTCGCCCAAATCCTGAGCGATGGCGTTCACGGCCATGTTACTGGCCACTTCACCTGCCTTGTAGCCACCCATGCCATCGGCCAAGATCACCAAACCGAGCGCTTCTTGAACAAAAAGGGCGTCTTCATTGTTCTCACGCACCAAGCCCGCATGGGTTTGACTGCAGTAGCGGTAGGGCATGGTCTACGCCAAAGGGCCGGCGGTAAGGTGCAGTGTCGCTACAGCGATGTGGCGCCTACCCGCGTCGGCCTTAGTGTGTGAGGACTGGATAAGCACCTGAGCAGTGTGCTCAGGCTTTTTCCTTCTCGCCCCCAGAGCGCGATTGCAAATAGCGCCCCAGCAACACCACCAAGACGGCGCCAGCGGCCGCGGCGGTATGGTGCAACCATGTGTTGGCTTGGGCAAACGCCATGAAGGTCACGTCGCTGGCAATGGTTTCACCGCCAACCCAACCGATCAAAGCGGCGCCCAGGGTCACGATGATGGGGAAACGCTCCATGAGGCGAATCATCAAGGTGCTGCCAAAGATCACCAACGGGATGCTGATGGCCAGGCCAAGAATCAGCAGCGTGGTGCTGCCCTTGGCCGCTGCGGCCACGGCGATCACGTTATCCAGACTCATCACCAAGTCGGCAATCAAGATGGTGCGCACCGCAGACATCAAACTGCCATGCTCTTTGTGTTCGCCTTCGCCTTCTTCGTTCTCGCTGAGCAGCTGTATGCCAATCCACAGCAGCAGCAGGCCGCCGATGATTTGCAAGTAGGAAATTTGCAGCAGCTGCGCGGCCACCACGGTCAGACCAATACGCAGCACCACCGCCGCGCCCGAGCCGAAGAAGACGGCCTTGCGTTGCTGATGCGGCGGCAGGGAACGTGCCGCCAGGGCAATCACCACGGCGTTGTCGCCCGACAAAATGATATTGATCCAAATGATCTTGAGCAGGCCAATCCAGAAATCCACGCTTTGAAGCAACTCCATCACTGTCTCCTTGTTATTTGTTTAGATGCAAGAAGCGCTCCGGACG
>CANGMW010000177.1 GCA_947454695.1 Comamonadaceae bacterium
GATGGCCGACGAAGTGCGTCACGCCAATGAGGCGCAAGCAGCGGGTGCGACGGAATTGCCGCAGGTCGTCAAAAGCTTAATGAAAGCTGCGGCCGGTGTGATGACACGCACCGCACACCACATCTAAGGTCTGCCAACGCTGGGGGCTGAATGGCAGCAGCGCCTCGCCCTGACCTCGCCCTGAATAAGCCAGCGGGGGATCTACGACACCCCGCGCCAAGCCCCCAATCAGGCGGGCTTGATCTCGAAGCTGGTGGTGATCTCAGCCGTTTTACCCAGCATGATGGTGGCCGAGCAGTATTTGTCGTGGCTCATGGCAATGGCGCGCTCCACGGCCGCCTCCGGCACGTTCACCCCGGTCACGGTGAAATGCATGTTGATGCGGGTGAACACCTTGGGGTCCACCTCGGCCCGGTCGGCCTGCAAGCGCACCGAGCAGCCGCGCACATCGTGCCGGCCGCGCTTGAGGATGAGCACCACGTCGTATGCCGTGCAACCGCCGGCACCAGCCAGCAGGGTTTCCATCGGGCGCGGCGCCAGGTTTTGGCCGCCGTTTTCGGGGCGGGCTTCGTCCGGTGCGCCGTCCATCATCAAGGTGTGGCCGCTGCCGGTTTCGGCCAGAAAACCCATGCCTGAACGTGTACCTGCCGCCCCTGTCCAACTGACTGTGCAATCCATGACGCCCTCGTATTCGGTGAAAGATGTGCGCAAATTATGACTACACTGACGGCTCTCATGAAAAAACGACCGCTCCAGCCCGCCGATTACCTGCAAAAAATCCTCAACGCCCGTGTCTATGACGTGGCGATTGAATCCGACTTGCAGCCGGCCAAAGCCTTAAGCCGCCGCCTGCATAACAAGGTGCTGCTCAAACGCGAAGACCAGCAACCGGTCTTCAGCTTCAAGCTGCGGGGCGCCTACAACAAGATGGCGCACCTGAGCGAAGCACAACTCAAGAAGGGTGTGATTTGCGCCTCCGCCGGCAACCATGCGCAAGGCGTGGCGCTCAGCGCCCACAAATTGGGCTGCCGCGCGGTGATCGTCATGCCCACCACCACGCCGCAACTCAAGGTGGATGCGGTCAAAGCCCTGGGCGGTGAGGTGGTGCTGTTTGGCGACAGCTATTCCGACGCCTACCAACACTCTTTGACCTTGCAGAAAAAACAAGGCCTGACCTTTGTGCACCCGTTCGATGACCCGGACGTGATTGCAGGCCAGGGCACCATCGCCATGGAAATGCTGCGCCAGCACCAAGGCCCGCTGGACGCGGTGTTCGTGGCCATTGGCGGCGGCGGCCTCATCAGCGGCATTGCCAGCTACATCAAGGCGGTGCGCCCGGGTGTGAAGGTGATTGGCGTGCAGATGAACGACTCCAAAGCCATGATGCAATCGATCAAGGCGGGCAAACGCATCACGCTGGACGATGTGGGCCTGTTCTCCGACGGCACGGCAGTGAAGCTGGTCGGTGAAGAAACCTTTCGCCTGACCCAAGCCCTGGTGGATGGCTTTATTGAAGTGGACACCGATGCGGTGTGCGCGGCCATCAAGGACGTTTTTTTGGACACGCGCTCCATCGTGGAGCCGGCCGGCGCGCTGGGCGTGGCGGCCATCAAGCAGTATGTGGCCAAGCACAAGACCAAGGGCGAGACCTATGCCGCCATTCTGTGCGGCGCCAATATGAACTTTGACCGCCTGCGCTTTGTGGCCGAGCGTGCCGAAGTGGGCGAGGAGCGCGAGGCGCTGTTTGCCGTGACCATTCCCGAGGCGCGCGGCAGCTTCAGGCGTTTTTGCGAGTTGATTGGCGAGCTGCCCGGCGGGCCGCGCCATGTGACCGAGTTCAACTACCGCATCAGTGACGACCACAAGGCCCATGTCTTTGTGGGCCTGACCACCGCGACCCAAGGGGAAAGCACCAAGATCGCGGCTAACTTCAAACGCCACGGCTTTGCCGCCGTGGACCTCACCCACGACGACTTGGCGCAAGAACACATCCGCCACATGGTGGGTGGCCATTCGACGCTGGCACAGGATGAGCGCTTGCTGCGCTTCATCTTCCCCGAGCGACCCGGCGCGCTGATGAAGTTTTTGAACCTGATGCGCCCGAACTGGAATATCAGCCTGTTTCACTACCGCAACCAGGGCGCCGACTACGGCCGCATTTTGGTGGGCCTGCAAGTACCCAAGGCGGACGCCAAGGCTTTTGACAAATTCCTGTCCACGCTGGGCTACGCCTATGTGGAAGAAACCCTCAACCCGGCTTATCGCATGTTTTTGCGGGCCTGATTTTTTGGAGACACGACATGACCTATGAACTCATCGAGGTGCGTACCGAAGCCGGCAAGGTCGGCATCGTCACCCTGAACCGCCCCAAGCAACTCAACGCCCTGAACGACCAGCTGATGAACGAGCTGGGCACGGCGCTCAAAGCCTTTGACGCCGACCCAGCCATCGGCTGCATGGTGATCACCGGCAGCGACAAAGCCTTTGCCGCCGGCGCCGACATTGGCGCCATGGCCAGCTACACCTTCTCAGACGTGTACATGCACGACTACATCACCCGCAACTGGGAACAGATCCGCAGCGTGCGCAAACCGGTGATTGCCGCGGTGAGCGGTTTTGCGCTGGGCGGCGGCTGCGAGCTGGCGATGATGTGCGACTTCATCATCGCCGCCGACAACGCGCGTTTTGGCCAACCCGAGATCAAACTGGGCGTGATCCCCGGTGCCGGCGGCACCCAACGCCTGCCGCGCGCGGTGGGCAAAGCCAAGGCCATGGACATGGCGCTGACCGGTCGCATGATGGACGCCTCCGAGGCCGAGCGTGCGGGCTTGGTCAGCCGCGTGGTGGCGCTGGACAAATTGATGGAAGAAACCCTGGGCGCTGCGCTCATGATTTGCGATTACTCGCAACTCGCCGTCATGGCGGCCAAGGAATCGGTCAACCGCGCCTTTGAAGGCACGCTTTCAGACGGCGTGATGTTTGAGCGCCGCCTGTTCCACGCGCTGTTTGCCACCGCCGACCAAAAAGAAGGAATGGACGCCTTCGTCAACAAGCGCAAAGCGGCCTTTACCCACCGCTGAGTGCCACCGCCGAGCCCGGCCGGTGACACAAGCCGGGCGGACTTGCTATAATTCCTGCCGTTGGTGATATAGCTCAGTTGGTTAGAGCGCAGCATTCATAATGCTGATGTCGGTGGTTCAAATCCACCTATCACCACCAAAAATTTAAAAACCCGCCGAGTTCTGCTCTGCGGGTTTTTTTCCGGGTTTTTGCAGGCACTGCCCCACCAACTCTTACAAGTTCCGCCTATGTCAGCACTCATCCAAGCTCAACAAGCCTTAGCACGGGGCGACTTTGGCGCAGCCCGCCAATTGTTGACAGGCTACGTCAAACTGCGGTCAAACGACTTGGACGCGCTGTACCTGTTGGGCGTGTGCGAGCAAAGCGCCCAGCAAACTGACGCCGCTAAAAGCCTGTACCAACGCGTTCTGAAAAAAGCGCCGCAACACTTTGGCGCGCATTACAACTTGGCCATGTTGCTGTCGTCCAGTGGCGACGACCAAAACGCCATGACGCATCATGACGCTGCCATACGTTTGCAACCGGGGCAATACTGGGCTTATGTCAACCGAGGCAATGCACATGCCAGATTAGAAAATTTTTCAAAGGCAATTTCAGACTATCGACACGCCCTGACGCTGGACGGTAATGTGCCAGAGGTCTGGACGAACCTGGGTAATGTCCTTCGAGAAGCTGGGCAATTTGAGGAAGGATTGACTTGCCACGACAAAGCTTTGGAACTAAGGCCTAGCTACCCGGAAGCCCTGTCCAATAAAGCCATCTGTTTGGCCAAGCTCAAGCGTCTTGATGAGGCCCTGAGCCACCTGGATACAGCGTTGAATTTGGATGCTCACTATCAAGCCGCATGGACCAATCGAGGTGATGTTCTGCGTCAAATGCGCAGGTTTGATGAGGCCCTCCAAAGCTTTGACAAGTCTTTTCAAATTTCAGAGCATGATCCCAACGCATGGGTCAACCTGGGCTCAACCTACGACGATCTTCACAGGGATAAAGCCGCCTTGGAGTGCTATGCGCGCGCGCTGGCGCTGCGTCCTACGCACGCCGATACCTGGCTAAAACAAGGGGCGGTTCATCGGCGCGGCCGCCAATTCGCTGCTGCGGCTATTGATTTCGCAAAAGCGGAAGAATACAAACCACACATCGATTTTGCCCTCGGGGCAAGCTTGGCATGTCGGCTTCACGAGTGCCAATGGACGGAATTCGCGCAGGACATCAATAACGTTGCAACTCGTCTGAAGGCGGGTGAATTGGCTTGCACACCTCTGGACATCGCTGTCCTTTTCGACGATCCCTCGCTGCAGTTTCAATTCGCCAAGCTATTTGCATCCAACGTGCACCCTGACGACCCCTGCCTGCCTGCGTTTGAAACCCCTCTAAAACCAGGAAAAATTCGCATCGGCTACTACTCAGCTGACTTTCAATCTCACCCTGTCGCTCTGTTGCTGGTCGAATTGCTGGAGCGACATAACCGAAATCAATTTGAACTCATCGGATTTTCCATGGGCGAACCCAGCAATGCCCCGATTCGCCAACGTCTTATCAATGCCTTCGACCAATTCTTTGATGTAAGACTGTTGAGTGATCGCCAAATTGCCGAACAATCCCGTGAATTGCATATCGACATTGCTGTCAACCTAGGAGGCTACACCGCCGGCGGACGAAATGACATCTTCGCCATGCGTGCGGCACCTGTGCAAGTCAACTATCTTGGCTATCCGGGTACGCTCGGTGCCGACTACATAGACTATTTGCTCACTGACTCAATCGTCTGTCCACCTGGCAGTGAACCCCATTACTCGGAACAACTGGTGAGACTTCCAAATTGCTTCATGCCGCATGACAGCACCCGGCAGATAGCGAACAGTGGCATCACCCGTGCAGATCAGGCTCTACCTGAAACTGGTTTTGTGTTCTGTTGTTTCAATAACCATCTGAAAATTAATCCGCAGGTTTTTGATATCTGGATGCGATTGCTCAAGCAAGTTGAAGGAAGCGTGCTTTGGCTCTCATCGGCCAGCCCATCCATCCAAGCCAATCTCGCCGACCGTGCGCAACTACTGGGAGTAAACCCAAGTCGCTTGATCTACGCTCAACATCTGCCCGATGTGGCCAGTCATCTGGCGCGTTGCCAGTTAGCTGATCTGTTCTTGGACACGCTACCCTACAACGCACACGCCACGGCTATGGACGCCTTGTGGGCTGGACTGCCGGTTCTCACCTGCAAAGGTCAAACCTTTGCCAGCCGGGTGGCTGCCAGCTTGCTTACAAACATCGGCATGCCCGAATTGGTGACGAACTCCCTGATGGAATACGAAATGCTGGCACTTGAGTTAGCAAACCAACCGCTAAAACTCGCATCCATCAGAAAGACATTGGCCATGAACCGCAACACAATGCCGCTGTTCGACACTCAACGATTGGCGACATCAATAGAGTCCGCGTTCACAAAGATGTTCGAGCATCATTTGGCCGGCCATTCTCCGCAGACGTTCCATTGCTGACCAAACCCTTTTTTTCATCCGAAGGTACACCTCACCGTGTACACTTTCCCTCCTACCCAGCC
>CANGMW010000178.1 GCA_947454695.1 Comamonadaceae bacterium
GCCGATCCCGATCAACTCGAGTCTGGGCATGTTGCTCTCGCTGGGCATTGCCTTCACCGTCACGCCCTGGTTGGCGCTGGTCTTGCTCAAGCGACATGCCAGCGCTGCCGCGCCCCCCACGGCTGGCCAGATGAACGGCAAGTTTCAACATTTGTTTGAACGTGTCCTCACGCCCTTCTTGGAAAGCGCCCGGCGCCGCTGGTATTTGTTGGCAGGCATTGTGGTCGCCTTGATGCTGTCGGTGGGGCTGGCCGGCGTGCAATGGGTGGTGCTCAAGATGCTGCCCTTTGACAACAAAAGCGAATTCCAAGTGGTGGTGGACATGCCGGCCGGCACGCCCTTGGAGGACACCGCGCAGACGCTGCAAGAACTGGGCGCTTTTCTGGCGCAACAACCCGAGGTGCACAACCTGCAAGGCTATGCCGGCACCGCCTCGCCCATCACCTTCAACGGGCTGGTGCGCCAGTACTACCTGCGCAGCGATGCCGAGATGGGCGACTTGCAGGTCAATCTGGTGGACAAACACCACCGCGATGAAAAAAGCCATGTGATCGCACAACGCCTGCGACCGGCGCTGGAGAAGATCGGTCAACGCCATGGCGCACGCATCAAGGTGGTGGAAGTTCCGCCCGGCCCGCCGGTGATGAGCCCCTTGGTGGCCGAGGTCTATGGCCCCGATGAAGCCGGACGCCAGCAAGTCGCGCGCCAACTGGCCAAGGTCTTTAAAGCAACGCCCGACATCGTCGATGTGGACACCTCGCTCAAAGACAACGCGCCGCGTGTGATGCTCAAGGTGCGTCGTCAACGGGCTGAAACTCTGGGTATTCCGATGGCCCAGGTGGCACAGGTGCTGGGTGTGGCGCTGTCCGGCGCAGACGCCACTTATTTGCACGACGAGCAATCCAAGTACCCGGTGCCCGTGCGCCTGCAATTGCCGCGTGACATGCAAACCGGCCTGGACGCTTTGCTGGCCTTGCCCCTGCGCGGGGCCAACGGACAGCTGGTGCCCTTGTCCGAATTGGTCACGGTGGAGCGCACCACCATCGACAAGCCGCTGTACACCAAAGACCTGGCGCCGGTGAGTTATGTTTTTGGCGACATGTCGGGCCGCCTGGACTCGCCGCTGTATGGCTTGTTTGCCATCCGCACCCGGCTGGGTGAAGCGGCTTTGCCGCAGTCCGGTGCGCTGGGTGAATACTGGATTCACCAACCCGAGGACACCTTCCAGCAGTACGCCCTCAAGTGGGACGGCGAATGGCAAATCACCTATGAGACTTTCCGGGACATGGGCGCGGCCTATGCGGTGGGGCTGGTGCTGATTTACCTCTTGGTGGTGGCGCAGTTCCGCTCTTACATCGCGCCGCTGGTGATCATGGCGCCCATCCCGCTCACCCTGATCGGCGTGATGCCGGGCCACGCTTTACTGGGCGCGCAATTCACCGCCACGTCCATGATCGGCATGATCGCGCTGGCCGGCATCATCGTGCGCAACTCCATTTTGCTGGTGGACTTCATCGAGCTGCAGCTGGGTCAGGGCATGGCGCTCCAAGATGCGGTGGTCCATGCCGCGGTCGTGCGGGCCCAGCCCATTGCGCTGACCGGCCTGGCCGCCATGATCGGTGCGTTTTTCATTCTGGATGACCCCATCTTCAACGGGCTGGCCATCTCGCTGATTTTTGGCATCCTGGTCTCCACCCTGCTCACGCTGGTGGTGATCCCGATTCTTTACTTTTCCCTGTTCCGCGGTGCCCATGCCAAGTCCTTGGCTAACGCACCTTCATCAACTGAAGGGTCTACCGACCTGACGAGGAGTTAAACCATGACCATTGAACGCATGATCCGTATTTTTGCCGGCGCTTTTATCTTGATTTCTTTGGCGCTGGGGGTGGATGGCAGCCCCTTGTTTGTCAGCCACTGGGCCCTGGCTTTCACCGCCTTTGTCGGCTTGAATCTCTTCCAGTTTGGCTTTAGCAACGTCTGTCCCTTGGGGCTAATTTTGAAGAAACTGGGTGTGCCAGAATCAAGCCCGAACGCCAGCTGCTGGGGTGGCAAATGCTGACGGCCTTTTCTGAAAGTTGTTCCATGCCCGCCAAAGCCGCTTCGAAAAAAACCACGTCTAAAACGGCCGCCGCCAAAAAAGCGGCGCCCGTGGTGATCACCAATGCGCAAGCCCGCACCGATTTGCTCAACCGCCTCAAGCGCGCGGAAGGGCAGTTGCGCGGCATTCAACGCATGATCGAAGACGGTGAAGATTGTTTGAAAATCGGCCAGCAATTCTCGGCCGTGCGCAAGGCGCTGGACAGCTCCTACATGCGCATGACCATGTGCTTTTTGACCCAGGAGTTGCAGGAGCGTCTGCACGTGCCGGTGGAAGACACGCAAGAGCTCGGCGCCATGCTCCAAGACATGGAAACCCTGCTCACGCGCTTGAACTGATCGCGCGCGGTCAGGCTCAGGCCGCGCGGGCTGAGGCAATCACGCCGCCGCCCAGACAGACCTCGCCGTCGTAGACCACGGCGGATTGCCCCGGCGTCACCGCCCATTGCGCTTGCGGGAAATCCAGTGCAAAGCCCTCAGCGTCCAAAGACGTGAAAGTGCAGGCCGCGTCGGCCTGGCGGTAACGCGTCTTGGCGGCCAGCGTGGCAGCAGCGGGCGCCGAGCCGGCGACCCAGCTCAAGTCTTGCGCTTGCAGATGGTGGGACTGCAGCCACGGATGGTCGTGACCCTGCACCACCCACAAGGTGTTTTTTTCCATGTCCTTGCGGGCGACAAACCAGGGTGCGTGCTCGCCGCCGCCGCGCTGCGCGCCTTTGGCTTTCACCCCGCCGATGCCCAGGCCCTGACGTTGGCCCAGGGTGTAAAAACTCAGGCCCACATGCTGGCCCAGCACCCGACCTTTTTCATCTTTGATCGGGCCGGGCTCTTTGGCGATGTAGCGGTTCAAAAACTCACGGAACGGGCGCTCGCCGATGAAGCAAATGCCGGTCGAGTCCTTCTTTTTGGCATTGGGCAGACCGATCTCGGTGGCAATGCGACGCACCTCGGTCTTGAGTAACTCGCCCACCGGGAACAAAGTTTTGGAGAGCTGCGCCTGGTTGAGCCGGTGCAGGAAATAGCTCTGGTCTTTGGACGGGTCCAAGCCCTTGAGCAGTTCATGCAAGCCGGTGGCGTTGTTCAGTCGTACGCGGGCATAGTGGCCGGTGGCGATCTTCTCGGCACCCAGGCGCAAGGCGTGATCCAGAAATGCTTTGAACTTGATTTCGGCATTGCACAGAATGTCCGGGTTGGGCGTGCGCCCGGCCTGGTACTCGCGCAAAAACTCGGCAAAGACGCGGTCTTTGTAGTCGGCGGCAAAGTTGACGTGCTCGATCTCAATGCCAAGCACATCGGCCACGGCGGCGGCGTCCACGAAGTCGATGTTGGATGAGCAGTACTCGCTGTCGTCATCGTCTTCCCAGTTCTTCATGAAGATGCCGATGACCTCGTGGCCTTGCTGTTTGAGCAGCCACGCGGTGACCGCGGAGTCCACGCCCCCGCTCAATCCCACCACCACGCGCTGCTTGTGTGCTGTTGTCGCCATAGAGTTGCAATTATCCCCGTCGCGTCAGTACAGCAGCTCTACACCCGGCCAGGCCCCGGATTGCACCAGCTGTTTGACCGTCTCTTTGAGTTCGGCGCGCACCGCAGCCGCCGCAGGGGACAGCCGCTCGGGCACCACCGAGTACAAATAATTTTGGCGCTTCATGCGCGCGTCCGAAAACCCCAATGTGCGCCAACCCTGGCGCATCGCACCTTCGAGCAAGGCCGCTGACATCGGCTTGATCGTTGCGCCCATGCCATCGCGCACGCAGGCCATCAGCAAGGACAAGGAATCAATCTCCGCCACCACCTGCGTGGCCAGATTGCGCTGCTCGAACTCGGCCGCAATGCGCCGGCGCAAGCCGTGAATACCGGTGGGCAAAATCAGCGGCAGCTGGGCGGTCTCTGCCACGCTGAGCTGGGTGCGGCGAGCGGGCACGAGTTTGCTGGCGGTGGGCAGCATGACAAACAGTTCCTCAGCGACCAGGGGCTCTTGCGGTAAATCGGGCACCGCATCGCGGCTGAACAGAATCGCCAGATCGAGCTGGCCGAGTTGCATCATCTGTGTGAGGTGGCCGCTCATGCCTTCGACGACATTGAGCACGATGCCCGGGTATTTGTCGCGGATGCGCCGCATGAAAGGAATCCCGACCGCACACACGGTGGTGGCGGCCAGGCCCACCGACACCATGCCGTGCACGGTGCCCGGTTCCTGCCGCGCGATCGACAGCGCCTGGTCGAGCTGGCGCAGCATGAAGCGCGCATGGTGGTGCAAGGCGGTGCCGTTTTCCGTGGGCGTGACGCCCTTGGAGGTGCGGATCAGCAAGGGCTTGCCCACTTCGGCTTCGAGCTTGGCGATTTGCTGGCTCAAGGCCGGCTGGGCAATGTAGAGCAGGCGCGAGGCTTTGGCCAGGCTGCCGCTCTCCACAATTTGCACGAAATACTTGAGTTGCCTCAGATCCATCACTTGCTCCTGAAGGGCTGTTTGCCAGTGTTTACCCCTATAAGTATTACCTATACCACCCCTCGGAAAACAGTATTTTTACTTTTGCGCTTGAGTTCTTACGATGGTGGGGCTGATTCCGTACCCCCTACCTACAGGAGATGAGACATGAAGACCGATCACAAGTATTCGTTGGAGCCCCTGCAAGCCAATGGCCGTCGTGCCGTTTTAAAGGCGGGCGCTGCCTTAGCGGGCACGGCTGCGCTGGGCATGCCGGCTTGGGTGGGCGCACAAACCGACAAGATCAAAATCGGTCACCTCACGCCGCTCACCGGTTTTCTGGGCGTGTTGGGTGAATACGCGGTGCAAGGCATCAAGATGGCGGCCGAAGAGATCAATGCTTCGGGTGGCGTGATGGGCCGCCAGATCGATCTGATCAGCGAGGACTCGGTGAACCCGCAAGTGGCCTCCACCAAAGCGCAACGCATGATCGAGCGCGACAACGTGGCCGTGCTCATGGGCGAGATCAACTCCGCCTCCGCGCTCACCATCTCTCAAGTGGCCGCACGCAATAAGAAATTGTTCATGAGCATTGGCGCGCGCTCTGACGCCCTGCGCAACAAAGACTGCAACCGCTACACCTTCCATGTGGACATTCCGGTCACGGTGATGGTCAAGGCCGTGGGTCAGGCCCTGCTGCGCGACAACATGGTCAAGGGTAAGAAAATTTTCAGCCTGACCTCGGACTACCTGTTCGGCCATGACCTGGCGGGCAAGGCCAAGAAGTTTTACGCCGAGAACGGCGCGACCCAGGTGGGCGATGAACTCGTGCCCACCGACGTGACCGACTTCAGCCCCTACCTGCTGAAAATCCGCCAGGCTCGTCCCGATGTGGTCTCCACCAACCTGGGCGGCAACCAGGTCACCAATTTCGTGAAGCAGTACTCCGAGTTTGGTCTGCCCTACCCGGTGGTGGGCTTTAACCTGAACACGGCCGATGCGTGGGCTGCCGGCGACGGCAACCTGGGCGGCATCTGGCCCACCGTGTGGCACCACGAGCTGCAAACGCCGGCGTCCAAAGCCTTTGTGGAAAAGTTCACCAAGAAATACGGCC
>CANGMW010000179.1 GCA_947454695.1 Comamonadaceae bacterium
GACATTGGCGCGCGCCTTTGTGCAAAGTGGTTGGCGTGCGGTCCGGTTTAATTTTCGCGGCGTGGGTGCCAGCCAAGGCACGCACGATGAAGGCCGCGGCGAAGCGAACGACTTGCTGGCGGTGGTGGCGCAACTCGCACCCCAGGGCGCATTGGCCATGGCGGGCTTTTCATTCGGCTCCTTTGTCACTTGTGCCGCTCTTCAAACACTGTGGGCTCAGCGCGACATTGAAAAGCTCGTGCTGATTGGCACTGCTGCCAGCCGCTTTGAGGTGCCAGCTATTCCTGCCGACGCGCATGAGCGCACCCTGGTCGTCCATGGCGAACTGGACGACACGGTGCCCTTGAGCGATGTCATGAACTGGGCCCGACCTCAGTTACTGCCGGTCACGGTGGTCCCCGGTGGTAGCCATTTCTTTCACGGCCAGTTGCCTTTGCTCAAAAGCTTGGTGACGCGCCATCTTTCTTCGGTGTGATGATGAAAAAAATACTTGCTCGCTTGGTTTTTCTGATGCTGGGCGCAGCCTCCAGCTTTGCCCAGGCTCAGTTGATGCCGCAGCCGCCAGAGGTCGCAGCCCGGGCCTATTTGCTGATCGACATCACCGCCAATCAAGTGTTGGCTGGCAAAGATGCGCAAATGCCGGTGGAGCCGGCGTCCTTGACCAAGTTGATGACGGCGTACCTGGTGTTTGACGCGTTAAAGCTTAAGAAAATCAATCTTCAGCAAACCTTGCCAGTGAGCGTAAACGCCTGGAAGCAGCCGGGCTCGCGCATGTTCATTGATCCTAAGATGAGCGTGCCCGTGGAGGACTTGATCAAAGGCAT
Source organism: Comamonadaceae bacterium (assembly GCA_947454695.1). Taxonomy (GTDB): domain Bacteria; phylum Pseudomonadota; class Gammaproteobacteria; order Burkholderiales; family Burkholderiaceae_C; genus CANGMW01. Next base: position 825 of record CANGMW010000179.1, read on the forward strand.
GATTGTTCAGTCCGGCAACGACGCCACCATGGCCTTGGCCGAAGGTGTGGGCGGCACAGCCGAACGCTTTGTGCAGATGATGAACGAGCAGGCCAAAGCCTTGGGCATGTCTGCCACTCAGTTCAAAAATCCATCCGGGCTGCCCGAGGCCGGGCACATCACCACCGCGCGTGACCTGAGTGTGCTGGCCACCCGCTTGATGCGTGATCACGCCGACTTTGTGGCTTATTACGCGATCAAAAAATACCATTACCCCGGCACGCCCAAAGCCAACGACAGCAACCGCAATGTGCTGTTGTTTCGCGACCCTTCTGTGGACGGCCTGAAAACAGGGCACACCGACGCCGCAGGTTACTGTTTGATCGCCACGGCACGGCGTGATTTTGACAACTTGACCCCTGCGGGTGCAGCGCCCGGCGCGTCCGCGGCGGGCGGCGGGCGGCGTTTGCTGGCCATCGTGCTCGGGGCTGACAGTGAAAACGCGCGCGCCAATGAAGCCCAAAAATTGTTGAATTGGGGCTTCAGCGCTTTTGAGGCGGTCAAACTGTTTGAGGCCAACCAGGCAGCGGTCAGTCCGGCCGTCTGGAAGGGCAAAGACAACCGGGTGAACCTGGGCAGTTCACAAGCGATCGTCGTGGCGGTGCCCGCCGGAAGTGCGGCCAAACTGGTGACCCGTGTGGTTCGTCCTGACCCGCTCAAAGCCCCCCTCATCAAGGGCCAAACCGTGGGTTCCTTGAAAGTGAGCGTTGGCGAACAAGCTTTGGTCGACATCCCCTTGCAAGTATTGAACACGGTCGACGAGGCCGGCGTTTTGGGCCGTGCCTGGGATGCGATGCGTCTCTGGATCCGGTAAATCCTCTTTGGGATGTGAGCGCCCGCACACTTTGTTCGCGCAAAAACATTGCGGTGAAGCACTCAAACTGATATAGTCGAAGGCTTTTCGGAATTTCCGAGAGGATTTCACGTTTTCGTTGTATCAAACGTTGAGGGACGTTTTTAAATGCCAACTATTAACCAGCTAGTGCGTCAAGGCCGAGAGGTTGAGACGATCAAGTCGAAGAGTCCTGCTATGCAGAACTCTCCGCAGCGCCGCGGTGTGTGCACACGTGTGTACACCACGACGCCTAAGAAGCCGAACTCCGCTTTGCGTAAGGTTGCCAAAGTGCGCCTGACCAATGGGTTTGAAGTTATTTCCTACATCGGCGGCGAAGGCCACAACCTGCAAGAGCACTCTGTGGTGCTGGTGCGCGGTGGTCGCGTCAAAGATTTGCCGGGTGTGCGTTACCACATCGTGCGTGGCTCGCTGGACTTGCAAGGCGTGAAAGATCGCAAGCAGTCTCGCTCCAAGTACGGCGCGAAGCGTCCCAAGAAGGCTTAATCGCTTTCAATAAAAAAGGTGCTGCTTTGATTTTTAGACGAGTCAATTCAGCGTAGTGATCCTGAACAAGGATCGAGTAAGTGCAGATTTCCAATGAATCTGCGGGGTGTCTGGAATATCAGGACGTCCAGCCATCAACTGAAGCAAAGAGGTGAAAAATGCCACGTCGTCGCGAAGTCCCTAAACGTGAAATCCTGCCGGATCCCAAGTTCGGCAATGTCGAGCTCTCCAAGTTCATGAACGTGATCATGGAAGGCGGCAAAAAAGCGGTTGCTGAGCGCATCATTTACGGTGCCTTGGAAACCATTGAACAAAAAACCGGCAAAGATCCGCTGGAGCTGTTCACCGTTGCCATCAACAACGTCAAGCCCATGGTCGAGGTGAAATCCCGTCGCGTGGGTGGCGCCAACTACCAGGTGCCGGTCGAAGTGCGCCCGGTTCGTCGTTTGGCTTTGTCCATGCGCTGGATCAAAGAAGCCGCCCGCAAGCGTGGTGAAAAATCGATGGCCCTGCGTTTGGCCAACGAGCTGATCGAGGCCACCGAAGGTCGCGGCGGCGCCATGAAAAAGCGTGATGAAGTTCACCGCATGGCTGAAGCGAACAAGGCCTTCTCGCACTTCCGCTTCTAAAGCGGCTTCAGGCGGATTTGATCCGCTGTTGTGGTTGAACACAGCCAAGTTGAATTGGCCTTGGCGTAAGCCGGGGCCAAGTCTCAGCAAAACAGCGATGAACTCCGCTCTCGACGCCCACGTTGTTGTGTGGCGTTTTGCATAGACTGTCAAACAAGGATCCATCATGGCTCGCAAGACCCCCATTGAGCGCTATCGCAACATTGGTATTTCCGCGCACATCGACGCCGGCAAAACCACCACGACCGAGCGTATTCTTTTCTATACCGGCGTGAACCACAAAATCGGTGAGGTGCACGATGGTGCGGCCACCATGGACTGGATGGAGCAAGAGCAAGAGCGTGGCATCACGATCACCTCGGCGGCGACCACCTGTTTCTGGAAAGGCATGGATTTGTCTTTCCCCGAGCACCGCATCAACATCATTGACACCCCCGGCCACGTGGACTTCACCATTGAGGTGGAGCGTTCTATGCGCGTGCTGGACGGCGCTTGCATGGTCTATTGCGCCGTGGGTGGCGTGCAGCCGCAGTCTGAAACTGTGTGGCGTCAAGCCACCAAGTACAAAGTGCCGCGCTTGGCCTTTGTGAACAAGATGGACCGTACCGGTGCCAACTTCTTCAAGGTCTACGACCAGATGCGCATGCGTCTGAAGGCCAACCCCGTGCCGATCGTGATCCCGATTGGTGCTGAAGAAAACTTCACCGGCGTGATCGATCTTCGCAAAATGAAGGCCATCATCTGGGATGAAGCTTCGCAAGGCATGAAGTTCAACTTCGAAGAGATCCCGGCTGACTTGCTGGCCTCTGCCAAAGAGTGGCGCGAAAAAATGGTGGAAGCCGCTGCCGAAGCGTCGGAAGAGCTGATGAACAAATACCTGGAAGAGGGCGATCTGAGCGAAGAAGAGATCACCCACGGCCTGCGTGTGCGTACCATTGCCTCCGAAATCCAGCCCATGCTGTGTGGTACGGCTTTCAAGAACAAAGGTGTGCAGCGCATGCTGGACGCCGTGATCGAACTCATGCCCTCGCCCTTGGACATTCCTCCGGTGGCCGGCACGGACGACGATGAAAAAGAAGTGTTCCGCAAAGCGGATGACGGCGAGAAATTCTCCGCCTTGGCATTCAAACTGATGACCGACCCGTTCGTGGGTCAGTTGACATTTGTGCGCGTGTACTCCGGTGTGCTCACCAAGGGCGACAGCGTGTACAACCCGATTCGCGGCAAGAAAGAGCGTATCGGTCGTATCGTGCAAATGCACGCCAACAACCGTATCGAAGTGGATGAAATCCGCGCCGGTGACATCGCTGCTTGCGTGGGCTTGAAAGAGGTCACCACAGGTGAGACGCTGTGTGATCCGGCCGCGATCGTGACGCTTGAGAAAATGATTTTCCCCGAGCCGGTGATTGCGCAGGCCGTTGAGCCTAAAACCAAAGCCGACCAGGAAAAAATGGGTATCGCCTTGCAGCGTTTGTCTGCAGAGGATCCCTCTTTCCGCGTCAAGACCGACGAAGAGTCTGGTCAGACCATCATCTCCGGCATGGGCGAATTGCACCTCGAGATCATCGTGGACCGCATGAAGCGCGAGTTCGGTGTGGAAGCCAATGTGGGCAAGCCGCAAGTGGCCTACCGCGAAACCATTCGCAAGAGTGTCGAAGAGGCCGAAGGCAAGTTTGTGCGTCAGTCCGGCGGTAAAGGCCAGTACGGTCACGTTGTGCTCAAAATCGAACCCAGCGAGGCCGGCAAAGGCTTTGAGTTTGTGGACGCGATCAAGGGCGGCGTGGTGCCGCGCGAGTACATCCCCGCAGTGGAAAAAGGCGTGATCGAAGCCTTGAACTCCGGTGTGTTGGCCGGCTTCCCGGTGGTGGACGTGAAGGTCACGTTGCACTTCGGTTCCTACCACGACGTGGATTCGAACGAAAACGCGTTCAAGATGGCTGCCATCTTCGGTTTCAAAGAAGGTTGCCGCAAGGCCAGCCCCGTGATTCTGGAGCCGATGATGGCCGTTGAAGTGGAAACGCCTGAAGACTACGCCGGTAACGTGATGGGCGATTTGTCCTCACGTCGCGGCATGGTGCAAGGCATGGAAGACATGGTGGGCGGTGGTAAAGCCATCAAGGCCGAAGTGCCGTTGTCCGAAATGTTCGGCTACTCCACGACGCTGCGTTCGATGTCGCAAGGTCGCGCTACTTACACGATGGAGTTCAAGCACTACAGCGAAGCTCCCCGTAACGTGGCCGAAGCAATTGTCGCTGCGCGCGCTAAGTAAAAAACACCCCTGAGGCGGCTGTGCCGCCTTCCCTTCGAGGGGACGCCGTCAGTGGCCCGGATAAGCCGGTTCCACGGCGGCCCTCAAAAAGAGCGGGGAAAACTCCTGGTCTTTGGCGCCGCGCAAGCGGTTGGCTTGCTGCCCGTGGCAGGCCAGTGCTGGAAACCTTAAACCGACACGGGCTTTGTTCTTTGGAGAATTGAAAAATGGGAAAAGAGAAATTTGAGCGGACCAAACCGCACGTCAACGTTGGCACGATTGGTCACGTGGACCATGGCAAGACGACGCTGACGGCGGCGATCACGACTGTGCTGGCGGCCAAGTTTGGCGGTCAAGCCAAGGCGTATGACCAGATTGACGCGGCGCCCGAAGAAAAGGCCCGTGGTATCACGATCAACACCGCGCACGTGGAATACGAGACGGCCAACCGCCACTACGCCCACGTGGACTGCCCGGGGCACGCCGACTACGTCAAGAACATGATCACCGGTGCC
>CANGMW010000180.1 GCA_947454695.1 Comamonadaceae bacterium
GCCGAAGGCGACACCCTGGTGCTCACCCCCCGCAAAGCGCGCGTGTTTGTGGCGCCCTGAAGCGTGCGGCCCGTTGACGGCTCACGCGGCCTTTGGTCAGGACCGCTTTAGGCGGGTTCGTCCGGCGGGCGGGCTGGCTGGATGGATTGTGGTTTCGCTGTTAATTGGTGGTTGGCGGCGCGTATTTGCTGAGCTGTTGAAAATTGTTGCGCTTGTAGCGCTACCTTGGGCGAGGGCGGCTCATTTTGCGAGACAATCGGGTGGCAGCTTGCCCCGATGGTGAAATTGGTAGACACAGCGGACTTAAAATCCGCCGCTTTCGTGAATAACGGGCGTGCCGGTTCGATTCCGGCTCGGGGCACCACACCAAGCAGCACACCGAGAATCCAAGATGTCACGCTACAACACACCTTTTGAAATCCATGTTCATGGCCAAGTGTCCCTTCGCGCAGACATCACGCCCGCCCAAGTTCAAGACGCTCTCAAGCCGCTTTGGAAATACGCCGGTGCGAGTTCACTCTCTGATGGCGCCAACAGCGCTTATGAAGATGAGCCAGGCCTGAAGTTTGATGCCCGTGAGCATGTGATCCAAATGTGCTGGTCGGTGCCGGGCGACGAGGATTTCCGGCAGTCGCTCGATGAGCTGTGCATGAACCTGAACGAGATCTCTGATGCTGCAGCAGCCATTGAAGTCACGTTTTACGACGCCGATTTTGACGAAGAGGAAGAATCGCGCGGTGCTCAGTCACGCGACGATTTCCTCATGATGTTCATCGGCCCCACACCTGCGGCCATCATGCAGATCCAGCGTGACTTGCTGGTGCAGGACGTGATCAACATGATGGAGCGTCACTTTGACGCCTCTGAGCTTTCGGGCGTGGTCACTGAAATCGACAAGCTGTTCAACCAGCGCTTTGACTCGCTGGTGAGCTCATTGGAGTTGGGCCGTCCCCCGCGTGGATCGGGCGGGGGGCATGGTGGTCATGGTCCGGGGCGCAAGCCACGCCACCTGCACTGACACCCAAGCGCTGTTTTAGCAGCGCACGCGAACGCAGCAGGGTCTTGTCCTGAAAGAAGCCCTGCCCATGCTCAGCGTTTTTTGTACTGGGTGGTCCCGAACATCATCTCGCGTGCTTTGTTGTCGACCAAAGGCTTGCGCAGATCGGCCAAGACCTGCACGCCGCGTTGAACCGCTGGACGTGCAGCAACACGGTCAAACCATTTTTTCAGGTGCGGGTAGTCGGCCCAGTCGATGCCCTGGTTTTGCCAGCTGCGCAGCCACGGAAAGGTGGCAATGTCGGCAATGCTGTACTCAGCACCGGCAATGTAGGGGTGTTGGCTGATCTGCTTGTCCATCACGCCATACAGCCGCTTGGCCTCGTTGGTGTAACGGTTGTAGGCGTACTCCACGCGCTCGGGCGCGTAAATCCGGAAGTGGTGCGCTTGTCCGAGCATGGGGCCCACGCCGCCCATCTGGAACATCAGCCACTGCAAGACCTCGTATTTGTCCCGATCACTTTGCGGCAAAAACCGGCCCGTCTTGGCGGCCAGGTACAGCAGGATGGCGCCTGACTCGAACAGCGAGATCGGCTGGCCGTCCGGCCCGTCGCTGTCGACCAGCGCGGGGATCTTGTTATTCGGGCTGATTTTCAGGAAGTCGGGCGCAAACTGATCGCCCGTACCGATGTTGATCGGGTGGACGCGGTAGGGCAGTCCACACTCTTCCAGCATGATGTGAATCTTGTGCCCGTTGGGCGTGGGCCAGGAGTACAGATCGATCATGTCAGCCTTGTCGGTTTTGCTCAGGAGCCGCGGGTGATGGGCATCTCCACCTCTTTGGCATTGAGCGCGTACTTGCCCAACTCCAGCTTGGCGATTGCATTGCGGTGCACCTCGTCCGGACCATCGGCAAAGCGCAGGGTACGGGCGTGGGCGTAGGCATTGGCCAAGGGGAAGTCCTGGCACATGCCGCCGCCGCCGTGCACCTGCATGGCCCAATCGATGACCTGGCAGGCCATGCTGGGCGCCACGACCTTGATCATGGCGATTTCGTTCTTGGCAAATTTATTGCCGCCCACGTCCATCATCCAGGCAGCTTTGAGGGTGAGCAAACGGGCCATATCGATCTTGCAACGTGCTTCGGCGATGCGTTCTTGCGTCACAGTTTGGGCCGCCACCGGCTTGCCAAAGGCCACGCGCGAAGAAGCGCGCTTGCACATGAGTTCCAGCGCACGCTCTGCCTGCCCGATCAGGCGCATGCAGTGGTGAATGCGTCCGGGGCCAAGGCGACCTTGAGCGATTTCAAAACCGCGGCCTTCGCCCAGCAAAATGTTGCTGGCGGGCACGCGCACATTTTCAAACAGCACTTCCATGTGGCCGTGCGGCGCATCGTCGTAGCCCATCACGCTCAAGGGTCGGATGACCTTCACGCCCGGGGTGTTGGCGGCCACCAGGATCATGCTTTGCTGGGAGTGGCGGGGCGCTTGCGGATCGGTTTTGCCCATGGTGATGTAGATGGCGCAGCGCGGGTCGCCCGCACCAGAGGTCCACCATTTGCGGCCGTTGATGATGTACTCATCGCCTTGGCGCTCGATGCGGGTGGCGATATTGGTGGCGTCGCTCGAGGCGACATCGGGCTCGGTCATGGCAAACGCTGAACGAATCTTGCCGTCCATGAGCGGGTTGAGCCACAGTTTGCGGTGCTCGGCGTTGCCGTAGCGGGCAATGGTTTCCATGTTGCCGGTGTCGGGTGCCGAGCAGTTGAACACTTCGCTGGACCAGGTGACGCGGCCCATGATCTCGGCCAGCGGCGCGTATTCCTGGTTGGTCAGGCCGCCACCTTTGACACCAGCGGCTTGCGCGCTGTCCACCGGCAGGAACAGGTTCCACAGGTCGGCTTCACGCGCTTTGAGCTTGAGCTTTTCGATGAGTTGCAACGGCGTCCAGCGTTTGCCGGCAGCGGTGTTGGCATCGATCTCGTCGTGGTAGGCCTGTTCATTGGGATAGATGTGCTCATCCATGAACTTGAGTAGGCGGGTTTGCAAATCTTTGGTCTTCTGGGAATAGTCAAAGTCCATGGGGGTCTCCGGTTTTTGAAATTAAAAAATATCAGGCGCGTTGTGCGAATTGCCAGGCCATCTGTGCCAAGGGTCGAGCGCCGGCGGCCGACTTGACGGCCTGGGCGCTGGAGGCGGTGCCGTTTTCCACCCGCTTGGCAATGCCTTGCAAAATGGCGGCGATGCGGAACATGTTGTAGGCCAGGTAAAAGTTCCAATCGGCCTTTAAGGCCTCAGGGGTGGTCAGTCCCGTGCGCTCGCAGTACATGCGGATGTACTCTTCTTCGACCGGAATGCCCAAGCCACGGTGGTCGAGTCCGCCAATGCCGCGGAAAGAACCCGGCGGAATATGCCAGGCCATGCAGTGGTAGCTGAAGTCGGCCAGCGGGTGACCGATGGTGGAGAGCTCCCAATCCAGCACCGCCAGCACGCGCGGCTCTGTGGGATGGAACATCAGGTTGTCGAGCCGGTAGTCGCCGTGCACGATGCTGGTCATCGATTCATCGCGTGCGCTGGCCGGGATGTGCTGGGGCAACCAGGCCATGAGCTGGTCCATCTCGGGGATGTGCTGGGTGATGGAGGCCACATACTGCTTGCTCCAGCGGCCGATCTGACGCTCGAAATAGTTGCCCGGCTTACCGTAATTGGCCAGCCCTTGGTCGGCGTATTTCACGCTGTGCAGGGCGGCAATCACGCGGTTCATTTCGTTGTAGATGTCGCCACGCTGTTGGCGCGTCATGTCGGGCAGGGACTGGTCCCACAAGACACGGCCTTGCATGAACTCCATCACATAGAAGGCGCGACCGATGACGGATTCGTCTTCGCACAGCACATACATCTTGGGAACAGGTACACCGGTGCCGTACAGGCCTTTCATCACGGCGAACTCGCGCTCGACCGCGTGGGCCGAGGGCAAGAGTTTGGCCACAGGTCCCGGCTTGGCGCGCATCACATAACTGCATTGCGGCGTGATGAGTTTGTAGGTGGGGTTGGATTGACCGCCTTTGAAAGACTCCACGGTCAGCGGGCCTTTAAAGCCGTCGAGGTTTTTTTCCAGCCAGGCGGTCAGCGCGCTCACATCAAACGCGTGGGCCTCAGACACCGGACGGGTGCCAACAAAATGGTCGAAGTCGCTCATGGTGTGGGGGTGCTTCTCAGTGGTCAGACTCGATGATGCGCATCAGCGCGGCGCGGTCGCGAATCAGCAAACCACCGGGCTCGATCCGGATGGCTTGTTCGCGTTCCATGGCTTTGAGCTCCTGGTTCACGCGCTGACGCGAGGCGCCCAACAACTGCGCAAGCTCTTCCTGCGCCAGCTGCAGGCCGATACGCATTTCGTGCCCGTCGCTCAGCGAGGGAATACCGTAGCTGCGCACCAGGTGCAGCAATTGTTTGGCCAAGCGAGCGCGCAGGGGCAAGGTGTTGAGGTCTTCCACCAAGCCGTACAACTGACGGATGCGGCGTGCATGCAGTCGCAGCATGGCTTCGTACAGCTCTACATGCGACGCCAGAATCTTTTTGAAGTCCGCCTTGGCCACACACAACACGGTGGTGTCGCCGTGCGCGTAGGCATCGTGGGTGCGCCGGTCGCCGTCGAAGATCGACACATCGCCAAACCAGATGCCCGGCTCCACATAGGTCAGGGTGATCTGTTTGCCTGATATCGACGTGGAGCTCACGCGCACTGCGCCCTTGGCGCAGGCGATCCACTCCTCGGGCGGTTCGCCCCGTGCGGCAATCAGGTCGCCATCGCGGTAACGTTTGACATAGGCGCATCGCAGGATATCGTGGCGCAGTGAAGGGGACAGGGTTGAGAACCAGCGACCACCATTGATCGCTGCACGTTCTTCGATAGTAAGAATCGGGTCTTCCATAGCCTGTCTTGTTCGTGACTGATAACGCCCTGATTGTCGCCCGCGAGACCGCCGCTGCGACTAGGGGTTGTCACCTGTGCGTCTGTGGCGGGCAGGCTCAGCGGTACTGGGGCGTTTGCTTGGCCAAAAAGGCGGCGATGCCGATGCCGCCGTTCTCATGGTGCAGATTGCGCACAAAGTGGTCGCGCTCGGCGTTCAGGTGGGCGTGCAAGGAGGCCTGTGGCGCGTCGTTGAGCAGCTCCTTGATGCTGGCCAAGGTGTTGGGCGCCCGCGCATTGAGTTTTTCAGCCAGCGACATGGCATCTTCCAAGGCACTTGCAGGCGCTGACACGCGGTTGACCAGGCCGAGTTCGTGAAGGCGCTGTGCACCGATGCGTTCGCCACACATCAAGAGCTCGGACACCAAGGGGCGCGGCAAGCTGCGCGCCAGACTCCAGCTGCCGCCCCCATCGGGCGAGAGGCCCACGCTGCTGTAGGCCATCACAAACACGGCGTTGCTGGCAGCCACCACAAAGTCACAGGCCAGCACCAGCGAAAAACCAGCGCCCGCAGCCGCGCCTTCTACCGCGGCAATCACGGGTTTGGGGAAGGTGCGAATGGCTTCAATCCAGCTGTGCA
>CANGMW010000181.1 GCA_947454695.1 Comamonadaceae bacterium
GCTTGAAGTCAGCACGGTAAATACGACCGATCGGGATGGAGTTGCCGCGGATGGACAAGGGCACACCGATCAGGCCGCCGGTGTCAAAGTCACGGATGGAGCTCAGCGCCACCTTCATGTTTTTACCGTTGAGTTCGTTGCCGGCTTCCAGGGTGCGACGTGCCGCTTCGGTCAGCAGCATGGCGCTCAGGAAGCCTTGGGTGTAGGCGGTGCTTTGGTACTCAGGGCGCATTTTGCGAATGCGCTCGAGCATGGGGGCTTTGCCTTCGGTGTCGTAGTAGTAGCGGTAAGGCATGACGCCCAGGAAGCCATCAACATTGGGGCCCATGCGCATGACGGTGGAGTTGTCCATGCTCCAGAAGGTGCCCATGAAGGCGGTCTTCAGGTTCAGGGCTTTGGCCTGGTTGATGAACTCCGGAATGGGCGCAGACACATAGCCGTGGAAGATGGTGAAGTCAGGGTCAGCGCGGCGCAGCTTGATGACTTCGGCCGACACGTCCACGCTGGCCGGCGGCGTGACGATCTCCACCGCGATGCTCAGGCCCAGGCGCTGCGCGTCGGTGCGGGCGGCTTCCACCGGGTCACGACCGAATTCGGTGTCCGAATAGACCAGCGCAATTTTGGCGCCGGGCTTGGTTTTGGAGATGTATTGCAGCAAGATGCCCACCATCTCGCTGTAGTTGGGGCCCACCATGAATTGCAGGGGGTATTTCTTTTCGTCGCTCAGCTCTTTGGCAAAGGAGGCGCCGGTCATCAGCATGCTTTGTGCGCGCTCGAGTTCCGGGTTGACGGTGCGGGCAAAACCGGTGGAGTCGCCGTAGTACAGGTTCACCTTGTTCTGGCTGGTGATTTTCTTGAAGGCGGCCATGGACTGGTCGACCTTGTAGGCCGTGTCTTCGGGCACATAACGCACTTTGCGGCCTTTGATGCCGCCTTTTTCATTCAGGATGGTCAGGTAGTCCTTGATGCCTTGGTCCACGCCGATGCCGGCGAAGGCGAACACACCCGTCATTGGGATGGAGCCGCCCAGCACGATGTCTTCTTTGGTGTCGGCTTTGCCTTTTTGCGCCAGCACGGAGGCGGGCATCAACAGGGCAGCGAAGGTGGCCACAGCGGCGGCACACAGGGTGCGTTTGGTGATCATGAAAAGTCTCCTTGGGGTTGAACGTGAAAGATTAAGTTTTGAAAGGCCACAGCGCGAAGAAGCGGCGGATACGCCGCCACACCTCCGCCAGGCCATGGGGCTCGAAGATCAGGAAAAAAACAATCAGCACACCGAACACGATGGTGCGCACCGGCGACAAAAAGAGCAAAGCGTTATCGCCCAAAGGCAGCCAGCCCACCACGAGTTTCAAAATTTCGGGCACCAGCGTCATGAACACGGCGCCCAGAATGCTGCCCAGCACCGAGCCCATGCCGCCCACAATCACGCAGGCCAAAAAGAAGATGGACATCAGCAAAGGGAAACTCTCAGGCGTGACGGCGCGAAAGAAGTAAGCGAACAAGCCGCCGGCCACGCCCGCATAAAACGAAGAGATGGCAAACGACAAGAGCTTGTAGGGCAAGAGGGCGATGCCCAGCACCTCGGCAGAAATGTCGCGGTCGCGGATGGCAATGAAGGCGCGGCCAATGCGGGTGCGAAACAGGTTGGCCACGCCCAAGAGCATGAGCACGGTGACGGGCATGATGACCCAATAGAGTTTGAAGGAGTCGTCCAGCTCCACACCAAAAATTTGCGCCGGTGGAATGTTCAGCCCGCCGCTGCCTCCGGTGAGTTGGGTGAAGTGCGAGAAGACGAAGTGCGCCAGCACGCCTGCCGCGATGGTGGCAATGGCCAGGTACAAGCCCTTCACGCGCAGCGAGGGCAAGCCCACCACCAGACCCGCCAGCATCGCCACCCCACCGCCGGCCAGCAAATTCACCAACATGGGCGTGCCAAAGCGGATCTGCAAAATAGCCACCGTGTAAGCACCCAAGCCCATGAAGGCCGCCTGGCCCAAACTCACCAGGCCGGTGTAGCCGGTCAGCACATTCAAGCCGATGGTGCTGGCAATGTTGATGGCCACCAGACACGCTAGGTAAAGCCAATAGTCATCCACCACAAACGGAAACGCCACCAGCGCGAACAGCAAGGTCGCCATCCAGACACGCTGCGTGGTGCTGTCAAACAGCGCCGTGTCCGCCGCGTAGCTTTGTTTAGCGGAGCCGATGCGCATCAGAGTCTCTCAATTTCATGGGTGCCAAACAGCCCGTAGGGACGGACCATCAGGATCAGCACCAGCAGGCCGAAGGTGGCAATGATTTTGTACTCGCCGCCCAGATAAAAACCGGCCAGCGCTTCGATGATGCCAACGAACAGACCGCCCACCAGCGTGCCCAGCACACTGTCCAAGCCGCCAAAAATCACCACCACCAGCACCGACAAACCAAACACGCCCATGGCCGACGACAAGCCGCCGATGGAGCCCACCACAATGCCCGCCACGCCGGCAATCGCGCCGGCCAGCATCCAGGCCATGGAGAACACTTTGGGGACGTTGATGCCCATCGAGTAAGCCGCGGCTTGGTCAGACGCCGTGGCGCGCAAAGCCACGCCACCGCGCCAGTAGCGAAACAGCACCAGCACCAAAGTGATGAACACACAGGCAATCCAAAAGCCGTAAAACACTTTGGGCGAGACAAAGGCCTCGCCAATCACAATCGGTTTGGACGGGAAAAACTCCAGCAGTCGCTGCTGGTCGGCTGTCCAGATCAACTCCACCAGCCCGATCAATATCGGCGCCAGACCCACCGTCACCATGAACGAGGAGAGCGGGGGCTCGCCCATCATGGGGCGGATAAGCGTGCGCTCGATCAAACCGCCCATCAGCGCCGAGGCCAAAATCGCCAGCGGAATGGCCAGCCACAGCGGCAGCAAGAAGGTGGAGGAGAAAGCCAGGAACAGGTAGGCACCCATCATCAGCATTTCGCCAATCGCAATGTTCACCACCCGGGTTGCCTTGTAGACAATCACAAAGGCCAAGGCCGTGAGCGCGTACAGGCCGCCGGTGCCCAAGCCGGCCAGGCTGATTTCAAACAGCAACCAACCGTCTATGTTCATGCGACCCTCTTGACCTGAGCGGCTTGCTGAAAACGTTCGCGCAAAGCATGGATGTCGCCGGAGCCCAAATAGGCCTTGGCCACTTCCGGATTGGCCTGCACGGTGGCGGGCAAGCCCTGTGCAATGACCTGGCCGAAGTTGAGCACCACCACATGGTCGGACAAATCCATCACCAGCCCCATGTCGTGTTCCACCATCAGCACCGTCACGCCCCATTCGCGCCGCACTTCCAAAATGAAGCGCGCCATGTCTTCGGTCTCTTCGCGGTTCATGCCGGCCACCGGCTCGTCGAGCAACAAAATCTTGGGCTTCATGGCCAAGGCGCGCGCCAGCTCCACGCGCTTTTGCAAGCCATACGACAAGGCCGACACGGGCGACTTGCGGATGTGGTCGATCTCCAGGAAATCGATGATGCGTTCTTCAATCTCCTGCCGCAGCTCGTTTTCTTCGCGCCGCGCGGCGGGTGAGTAAAACAAAGCGCCCAGCGGTCCCGTTTTCAAATGGCAGTGGCGCCCGAGCTTGATGTTGTCCAGCACCGTCATGCCGCGGAACAGGGCAATGTTCTGAAAACTTCGGGCCAGACCTTTGGCCGCGCGTTTCGGGGGGGAGAGTGGGGAGAGGTCCTCGCCGTCAAAGCGGATCACGCCGGTGGCGGGTTTGTAAAAACCGGAAATCGTGTTGAAGACCGAGGTCTTGCCTGCGCCGTTGGGCCCGATCAAGGACGTGATCGACCCCGGCGCCACCGCAAAGCTCACCCCATTCAATGCCTTAACGCCACCGAAAGTGAGTGTGAGATTTTGAACCTCCAAAATCGGATGAGCTGCCTGCGACGCCACGGTGAAGAATTGCCTCTGTGTTCATTGCTAAAAGAGATAGCTATGAAAATGTAAGTGAACTTGATGGCGCTACCGGGGTATTTGGCCTAGGGGTAACCCTAGGCGGGGAGCTAAAGTGCTTGCGCCCGGCTGGCGACAGGATAGCCAGTCCAAACGATGACGCCCCATGTCAGCAGGTTCCAATTGCGATCGCGGTTGGTCTCGATTTGACCGTTTGGAAGATCCCAACGCATGATGGCGTTATTACTGAGCCATTGATGACTGATGTGGTTAGGTGAGCCCAGTTGAGCCTTCAACTGCGCTTGCGAGTCGGTGTGCGCCCACCACGGGGTCTGTACGAACACTACCGCCAATTTACCTTTGCGAAAAAAAGCGGCGAAAGTCAGTGCATCATGCCCGTCGGCCTTATTGATTGAGGCATGGCAAACGCGATCACCCAGCCCGGTTTCTGCAGGTGCCTGGCCGATACAACTCAAAGACAAATTCGGGTACTGGCGACGTAGCATCGTTTCGTCCATGTCGACGGAGAGGTCCTGAAAGCGGGTGAGGATATGTGGTGATTTTTCCCGCAAATAAGTTTTATAGACATGAAGCCGATCATGGCTGGAGAACACCATGGCTACCAAGGAAAGAACTAAGCCGAAAATTAGCCATAAAGAACATTTGAAGAGTAGTTTGGACATGATCAATCTTTGGTCCCTCAAGATCTTGCTAATTCGGGTATGACACCACGCAAGATGTCGTAAGCGCCCAGGACGGATTGGCGCACCATCAGCGCTTGTTGCGGTGAGATAGTTTTTTCGCCAAAGCGCATGCCGCAATAACACGCCACGGCATAACCCAACCATTGCTTAGCTAGCGGGGGCATGTCGCGGGCACTGCTCCAATGTTCCCGGAAAGACTGCCCCGCGAGACGCCTATGCCCATGCATACGCAACACGACCTTCACGGCTAGCGCCGAAAAACGAACCGATTGCACGGGGAATCTCGCTGCAAACAGTCCGGCGCCGCTCAGCAGCACTGTCATGCTGGCAGGGTATCTGTAGCGCCAAAGTAAACAACCCACCAAGAGGGCGATTAATAGGGCTTTCCAGTCCAAACATGAACTTAAATATTCGAGCATCTCCACAACTCCAGAGAGATATTCGTTTGAGTTGCTATTGGCTGATTCGCCCAAACTGTCGCCAAGCACACCCAAAAATGCGTTGAATAGGGCTCGCTGCCAATCAGGAATAAAAGGGTCCGAAGCGGCTCGCCGCATGTTTTGGAGCATCTCAGACCATCGCTGAGACCATCCCTGGCTTTGACCTGCGCCTTGAACCGTTTGACCTTGAGCGTGCTGCCCATCGGGGCCGTGGTTCATTGGGCCGTTGTTGCCGGCGGGTTGGCTGAGAAGGCCGGATGTTTCGGCGCCAGGTGGCAGAAAACCAAATCCAAGGATGGGCGGCCTTGGCGCAAAGAAAAACAAAATCAATGTCAAAAAAAGCGATGCCGACATAAAGCCGATTGTCATGAAGGATTTGATCCAGCGAGACAACGATGCCTTTGATGCATAGTCCCAAGCCAGAGCAAGCCCTGCAAACAACCAGGCCGGGCCTAAATAAAACCACA
>CANGMW010000182.1 GCA_947454695.1 Comamonadaceae bacterium
CATAAGCTGCACAGCTGACTGTCATGGTTGGATGATTTCGCTTTGATGAAGAGGTAAGGACATGAGCGAGGTTCTGGCGGAAATCAAAGGGGCTGTGGGGTGTATCACCTTGCAGCGACCCAAGGCACTTAACGCCTTGTCTTTGTCGATGATTCGAAGCCTGACCTCGGCCTTACTGGCTTGGCGGGATGATCCCGCTGTCCAGGCCGTGGTCTTGCGTGGCAGCAACAAAGAAGGTCCCTTCGGCGCTCTGTGCGCCGGGGGCGATATTCGCTTTTTCCATCAGGCCATTCTGGCGGGCGACCCCTCGCTTGAAGATTTCTTCACCGAGGAATACCAGCTCAACCACCTGATCTTCAATTACCCCAAGCCTTATATCGCCTTGATGGATGGATTGGTCATGGGTGGCGGCATGGGCATCAGCCAAGGTGCCACGCTGCGTGTGGTGACCGAGCGCACCCGTATGGCCATGCCGGAAACTCAAATCGGCCTGTTCCCTGATGTGGCGGGCGGCTATTTCTTATCCCGCTGCCCGGGGCGTATGGGTGAATACCTGGGACTGACTGGCGCGCACCTCAACGCGCATCAGGCCCTCACGGCACGACTGGCCGACGGCTGGTTGCGCAGCGAAGACCTGCCCGGTTTGTGGGACCGCCTGTGCGACGGCTCCCTCCAAACCAGTGAGGGCATCCGTACCTGGATGGCTGAGCAGCTGCGTCCTGCGATGGAAGCACCCCAAGGACACGAAGACGTTTTCTCGCCTGACATCGATGCCATCTTTGGATTGCCGACGGTGATCGACATGGTGCAGGCACTCAAGGCGAGCAACAGCGCTTGGGCAGTGCGCGTACTTGACATGCTGCTCAAGCGTTCGCCGCTGATGCTGCATGTCACGCTCGAGCAGATCCGCCGTGCACGCGCCTTGACCTTAGCCGAGGTGCTGCGCATGGAGCGCGATATGGTGCGTCAGTGCTTTCATTGGCGTCCCGGGACGGCCAGCGAAACGATGGAAGGCATACGTGCCTTGGTCATCGACAAAGACCAAAACCCGCACTGGCAACCGGCACAGCTTGAAGAGGTCACCCCCGAGATGGTGCAGGCTTTCTTTGAAAGCCCTTGGCCGGCCTACGCCCACCCCTTGCGTCACTTGACCTGAAGTAGTTCAGCGTGTGCGGCTTTTCATGGCGCGCTCGACTTCGCGTTTGCCTTCGCGCTCTTTGATGGTGTCTCGTTTATCGTGCTCGGCCTTGCCCTTGGCCAGTGCGAACTCGCACTTCACACGACCATTTTTCCAGTGCAGATTGATCGGCACCAAGGTGTAGCCTTTTTGCTCGACCTTGCCGATCAGACGTCGGATCTCATCTTTCTTGAGCAACAATTTCTTGGTCCGCACCGCGTCCGGATTGACGTGTGTGGAAGCCGAATGCATGGGGTTGATCTGGCAGCCGATCAGAAACAACTCGCCGTTGCGAATCACCACATAACCATCGGTGAGCTGGACCTTGCCTTCGCGAACGGATTTCACCTCCCAGCCTTCCAGCACCATGCCGGCTTCAAAGCGCTCTTCGAAAAAATAATTGAACGCTGCTTTTTTGTTGTCCGCAATGCGGGAGGAGGTATCGGGATGTTTTGCCATGGATCACTTCAGGGGGCTCGCGACAAACTTACAATGCTTGCAAGTCTGGCGTGCCAAGACTGCATTCTATGAAAACTGTTCACAAGTCCGTCCTCATCTGGTTCAGTGCCCAGGAAATGTTTGATCTGGTCACCGACGTGCCCAGCTACCCGCAGTTCCTGCCCTGGTGCGATCAATCCCGCATCGTGGCGACGCATGACACTGGCGTGGACGCGGAAATCGGCTTAGCGTTCAGCGGTATTCACCAAAAGTTCATGACCCACAACGTGCACACACCCGGTCGTGAGGTCCAGCTGACGCTGATGAATGGCCCGTTTTCCCATCTGGACGGGCAGTGGACGTTCAGCCCCGTGGGCGATCCGGCGCAAAGGGCTTGTAAAGTGGAATTGAGCCTGAGTTATGACTTCTCCAACGCGACACTGGGAAAACTGATTGGCCCCGTGTTTGATCGCATTGCGGGCAGTCTGGTGGATGCCTTCGTCAAACGCGCCGAGCAGGTCTATGACCAATAAGACTTGGATCACCATCACGCTGGTCTTTTCCCGCGCCGCCAGAGACGTCAGTGAACAGACCTGGCAAGTACCCGCTGGCACCACGCTGGGACAAGCCTTGGCGACCCCGCAAGCTCACACGGTGTTGGGCGGATGGGATCTGTCTGAGTTGTCGCTCGGAATTTGGGGGAGAAAGGCCGTATCGACACAGGTGTTGCGTGAACAAGACCGGATCGAAATTTACCGCGCCCTCAAGGTCAATCCTAAAGTCGCCCGGCGGGAACGCTTTGCCAGGCAGGGCGCCCGAACCACCGGCTTGTTTGCCAAAAAACGCGCGGGCGCCAAAGCCGGTTATTGATCTTGCGTGTCGGCGCGCGGGACTCAGTAGCAGTCCGAATCGATGATGCCCTGGATGCGACGCGCCTCGTCAGCACGCATCCCTTCATCAAAAAACTCCCGTTCCCCTTTGTCATTGATGCGTGCCATGCGGGTCCCCTGAGATAAATTCGCCTGAGCCTGTCGCGCGCGCGCGCAGTTATCAGCGCGTTGGCGGGCCAGATTGAATTCCTCGGTTTTGCGTTTGGCGGCTTGGGCTTCTTCGGCCTGTTTTTTTCGTGCCAACAAATCTTTGTCTTTGTCGTTCAGCTTGGGCACCAGCGCAGCGGGGTGCCCATCAGCGACTTCAGGTTCTGTCATGCGACTTTCCCCAGAAGGTGATGCTGCTTGGCCGGGACGCTTGAGAATGTTCGCGTCTGGGATGTCCACGCCGGGTGGCCTATCGCTGTAGACGCGTCGGCCGCTGAGATCACGCCATTGCCACTGGGCCAGAGCTGAAAAACTCAGAAGGCAGGACATCAGCCAAAGTGTGAGGTGCTTCATAGACCCAGTGTAGCGATGGGCGGGACAGAGGCCAAGTGTTTCTGCGGGGTGGAGGGGCGTATTGGGGCGCTACGAAACCCAATGTCACCATTGTTGCGCCGCAGAAATGCTGTACGCCAGCGGGTACAATCGATTTTTTGGAGCTTAGACATGCGCCTTCTCGGTAAAGCGCTGACCTTCGACGATGTGTTGTTGGTGCCAGCGTTCTCCCAGGTCCTGCCCAAGGACACCTCTCTCTCGTCCCACTTCTCCCGCAATATTGTTCTGAACCTGCCCCTGGTGTCTGCTGCCATGGACACGGTGACGGAGGCCCGTTTGGCCATTGCGATCGCTCAGGAAGGCGGCATTGGCATCGTGCACAAAAACCTCACGGTGGCTGAACAGGCCGCCCAGGTGGCCAAGGTCAAGCGCTATGAATCCGGCGTTTTGCGCGACCCGGTCGTGATCACCCCCCAAACCAAGGTGCATCAGGTGATGGCCTTGTCCGAGGAGCTGGGGGTTTCAGGCTTCCCGGTCATCGACGCGGGCAAAGTGGTTGGCATTGTCACGGGGCGCGACCTGCGCTTTGAAACGCGCTATGACTTGGCAGTCAGCGAGATCATGACGCCCCGCGAGCGACTGATCACCGTGCCCGACGGCACCACACCCAGCGAAGCCAAGGCCTTGCTCAACAAATCCAAATTGGAACGTTTGCTGGTGGTCAATGACGCGTTTGAACTCAAAGGGTTGATCACCGTCAAAGACATCACCAAGCAGCTCAACTTTCCCAACGCTGCACGCGATGCCGCCGGCCACCTGCGTGTGGGTGCGGCCGTTGGCGTGGGTGAGGGCACCGAAGAAAGGGTGGAAGCCCTGGTCAAAGCGGGTGTGGACGCGATTGTGGTGGACACAGCCCATGGTCACAGCAAAGGCGTCATCGACCGCGTGCGCTGGGTTAAACAAAATTACCCCCAGATCGATGTGGTGGGCGGCAACATTGCCACCGGCGCGGCAGCCCGTGCCCTGGTGGACGCCGGCGCGGACGCGGTCAAAGTCGGCATCGGCCCGGGCAGTATCTGCACCACCCGCATCGTGGCCGGTGTGGGCGTGCCACAAATCACCGCCATCGACAACGTGGCGCAAGCCCTCCAGGGCACGAACGTGCCGCTGATCGCCGATGGCGGCATCCGTTACAGCGGCGACATCGCCAAAGCGATCGCTGCGGGTGCCGGCACCGTCATGATGGGCGGCGTGTTCGCTGGCACCGAAGAGGCGCCGGGTGAAATCGTGCTGTTCCAGGGTCGCAGCTACAAGAGCTACCGCGGCATGGGCTCGATCGGTGCCATGCAACAGGGCAGTGCGGACCGTTATTTCCAGGAATCCGCCACTGGCAACCCCAACGCCGACAAGCTCGTGCCCGAGGGCATTGAAGGGCGTGTGCCCTACAAGGGCTCGGTGCTGTCCATCCTCTATCAAATGTCTGGCGGCCTGCGCGCCAGCATGGGCTACTGCGGTTGTGCCACGGTGGACGATATGCGCAACCAGGCTGAGTTTGTGGAGATCACGGCGGCGGGCATTCGCGAGAGCCATGTCCACGACGTGCAAATCACCAAAGAAGCCCCCAATTACCGGGCTGATTGATCGCGCTTATGCATCAGAAAATTCTCATTCTCGATTTCGGCTCTCAAGTCACCCAACTGATTGCCCGCCGGGTGCGCGAAGCGCATGTGTATTGCGAAGTGCATCCGTGCGACGTGAGCGACGATTGGGTGCGGGCATTTGCCAGCGACGGTCAGCTCAAAGGCGTGATCCTTTCTGGCAGCCACGCCAGCGTGTACGAAGACACCACCGACAAAGCCCCGCAAGCAGTGTTTGAGTTGGGCGTACCGGTGCTCGGGATTTGCTACGGCATGCAGACCATGGCCCAGCAACTCGGCGGCAAGGTCGAAAGCGGCCACCAGCGGGAATTCGGCTACGCCGAGGTGCGCGCCCACGGTCACACCGCTTTGCTCAAAGACATCGCCGACTTCACCACGCCGCAAGGCCACGGCATGCTCAAGGTCTGGATGAGCCACGGCGACAAAGTCACCGAGCTGCCGCCCGGCTTCAAACTCATGGCCAGCACCGACAGTTGCCCGATTGCCGGCATGGCCGATGAGGCGCGGCGCTATTACGCGGTGCAGTTCCACCCGGAAGTCACCCACACTGTGCAGGGCAGGGCGATGCTGGAGCGTTTTGTGCTGGACATTTGCGCCACCCGCCCGGATTGGGTCATGCGCGACCATGTGGCCGAAGCCGTCGCCAAAATTCGCGAACAGGTGGGCGATGAAGAAGTCATTCTGGGTTTGTCCGGCGGCGTGGACTCCTCCGTCGCTGCTGCGCTGATCCACCGCGCCATTGGCGACCAGCTGACCTGCGTTTTTGTGGACCACGGCCTGCTGCGCCTGAACGAGGGCGATATGGTCATGGAAATGTTTGCCGGCAA
>CANGMW010000183.1 GCA_947454695.1 Comamonadaceae bacterium
CGGTTGCACGCGCTGCGAGGATTCCTGGTGAATCGCCGTGACGGTGCCCTGCTCCCAGTTGTTCTTCTTGCGGTTGACGTTGGCACTGAACCGCTCAAATGGCAGGGCACCTTCCACAAAGACCACCTTGCCGTCGGCACGGTGGGCAATGCCCTGCGCTTCTATGTCCAAGGATTCAATGTGCAGCCAGTCGCTGGGGTACTCGTTGGGGGGATTGATGTCTTCACTCATACCCCTATTGTCCCCGACAAGCGGCCTGTCGTTCAGACGCCCCAAGCCAACAGGTACTGCGCCCAATGCGGCTCATTTGCAGCCAAGTCGCCCAGCGTGGCTTGCACCTGCAGAATTTCCTGGTCGTACTCGGTCTCCAGCAGGCCGCCGCGCATTTTTTGAAAGCGGCAGTACAGCAGGTACGTGTTCATCACGTCGGTTTCACAGTAGCGCCGTATGTCGTCGAGCTGGCCGGCCAGATAAGCCGGGTACACGGCTGAGCCATCCATGCCCAACTTGCCGGGAAAGCCACAGAGTTTGGCCATGGCATCGAGTGGCGCATTGTTTTTCGGTTGGTACATGGCCAGCAGGTCCATCAAGTCCAGATGACGCAGGTGATACCGGCTGATGTAGTTGTTCCACTTGAAATCGCGGTCGTCATCGCCAAGGTCCCAGTACTTGTCGGCGACCACGCCGTGCTGCAATCCCCGGTAGTGCAAGACCGGCAGGTCAAAACCGCCGCCATTCCAGCTCACCAGCTGCGGCACATGCTTGCTCAAGGTATTGAAAAAAGTCTGGATGATGCGGCCTTCGCCATGGCCGTCTTCATCGACGAAGGAGTGGATGCGCAGGCCTTGGGCATTTCGAAAAACACAGCTGATGACCAGCACGCGCTGCAAATGCAAGGGCATGAAATCGCTTTGCCCCTGCGCGAGTCGGTCATTGCGCCAGCCTTCATAGACAAGGTTATCCGGCACCTCAGGGCCTTGGCCCCGCAAGGCACGCAAACCGGCGATGTCCGGAATGGTTTCGATGTCAAAAACCAGGACAGGCCAGCTCATCATGCCCCGCTTGGCGGTGTCAGCGAGCCGGCAAGAACTTGGACGGATCTACCGGTTTGCCCTGGCGGCGAACCTCAAAATGCAGCTTGACGCGGTCAGCATCGCTGCTGCCCATCTCTGCAATTTTCTGACCCCGCTTGATCACCTGGTCTTCTTTGACCAGCAAGGACTGGTTGTGCGCGTAGGCGGTGAGGTAAGTGTTGTTGTGCTTCAAGATCACCAAGTTTCCGTATCCGCGAAGACCAGAGCCGGCGTACACCACGCGGCCATCAGCTGCCGCCAGCACCGGCTCGCCTGCGGATCCGCCAATGTCCAAGCCTTTGTTTTTCACCTCATCAAAACCATTGAGCACCGGCCCTTTGGTGGGCCAACTCCAGGAGACCGACTCCTCTGCGACAGCGGCGGTCTCGGCAGCGGGGCTAGGTTTAGCCGCCGCAGGGGCGGGGGCAGGCTCGGGCGCACTGGAGCCGATCGGTCGGGTCACCACCTCTGAGTGGGCTGGTGTGCCAGCCCCCACGGTTTGATTAGGGGGAGGCGCCACGCGCAAGACTTGCCCCGACTCAATCTGATTGGGGTTGTCCAAGTTGTTCCATCGGGCGATGTCTTTCCAGTTCTGCCCTGATTCCAACCCAATACGAATCAGCGTCTCACCTGACTTGACGGTGTAGTAACCCGGTTTGCCCGCATTTTCATGACCGGGTAGCGGTTTGGTGTTGGTCCCACCGATTTGCACCGAAGCAGCTCGAACCGAAGGCACGGAGCCACGATCGTCCACCGGCGCGCTGCTCAGGCGTTTTGAGCCGCACGCCGAAAGCAGCAGCGCCACCATCAACAGACTTGCGAGCGTTTTCCAGAAAGATCCCGTGACGACCATAAATGACCTCTTCATGCGATACCCGATTTTAGTGGCACAAAATGCACCGACTCCAGCACCATTTGATGCAAACCCTTATCGGTTTTATCAATCACCATCAAAGCCTGTTTTTTTCCACCAGATGCCGCCACGGGTGCCACCAAACGCCCACCCACAGCCAATTGGTCCAGCCAGTTTTGCGGCACGGCTTCCCCGCCCGCTGCAGCGATGATCCCCGCGTAAGGGGCGCCTTTGGCGTAGCCTTCCATGCCGTCACCAAACAGCAGGTGCACATTGGGTAGCCTGAAAGGCCGAAGGTTCTCACGGGCCTTGTCATGCAGGCCACGCAAGCGCTCTATGCTGTAAACCTCCTTACATAAGAGGCTCAACACCGCTGCTTGGTAGCCGCATCCGGTGCCGATTTCTAGAACCCGTCCGATTGGGTTAGTTTGCCCGTTGAGCAAGAGCTCCAACATGCGCGACACCACCCCCGGCTTGGAGATGGTTTGACCCAGACCAATGGGCAGGCTGGTGTCTTCATAAGCTTGGTTCACCAAGGCACTGTCCACAAACCGGTGCCGCTCAATGGTGCCCATGGCCGAAAGTACCCGCGCATCGCTCACGCCCTGGTCGGCCAATTTCTGCACCATGCGCAGCCGCACGGCTTGGGAATCCAGACCCAGACCATGGGCTGACGACTGTCGTGGCACTGCAGGCTTGCTTGTCGTCAACACGGCCGGTTTGGGCATTGGTTGACCTTTGGCGGTGCTGTTGTCCAGTCGAGCAGGAAAAGAGGGACGGGGACGCGCTGCAGTCATGCGCGCTCTTTCTGATTCGTAGCATGCAGGCGTGCCAGCGTCTGCGCCCAATACCCCAGATGAGCATAGTCACTCAGGTCCACTTTGAGGGGCGTCATCGAGATATGCCCTTGCGAGGTCGCATGAAAATCCGTGCCTTCGCCGTCGTCCTTGGCCGGTCCCGCGCTCCCAATCCAATACATCGTTTCACCACGCGGACTGGTCTGCGTGATGACTTTTTCAGCTGCATGGCGCCGCCCGAGGTGACAGACCTTCATGGGCTTTAAGTTCTCAAGCGGCAGGCACGGGATGTTGACATTGAGCAGCCAGGGCTGTGCGCCCACCAGTTGGTGTTGCACCATCTGCTGCACCAGTTCGCGGGCTTTGTGTGCTGCGGCGTCCAGATGGCGCCAGCCCTTTTCGGTTTGAGAAAACGCAATAGCCGGAATGCCAAACAAGTAGCCTTCCATGGCAGCGCCCACGGTGCCGGAGTAAATCGTGTCGTCGCCCATATTGGCGCCGTTGTTGATGCCCGAAACCACCAAGTCAGGGCGGTAACCCAAGAGCCCCGTCAAGGCAATGTGCACGCAGTCTGCCGGGGTGCCGTTGACGTAGCGAAAACCATTGCTGGCGCGCGAGACGGACAGGGGCGAATGCAAGGTGAGCGCATTGGATTTGGCACTGTTGTTTTGCTCGGGTGCCACCACCTCCACCTCGGCCACGTCTTGGAGTGCTTCGTAAAGCGCCACGATGCCAGGGGCTTGGTAACCGTCGTCGTTGGAAATCAGGATTTTCATGTTGGGTGCTCGTTGTCGCTGATTGTAGAGGGCCAAGCCATTCATGACAGGGCAAGCAACGGCGTGGTCACACGAGGGACATGGGCGAAGATGCCCCGTGGTGGATGGCCCTTATGATTTGCGCTTTCAAGCACACACCGGAGACCTCTCATGCACGCTTGGCTTTGCGAAAACCCGATTGGCGTCGATGCCCTCACCTGGAAAGAACTGCCCACGCCGCCGGTGCCCGCAGGTCAGGTGTTGCTGGAGATCAAAGCGGCCAGCTTGAACTTCCCCGATCTGCTCATCGTGCAGAACAAATACCAGATGAAGCCGCCCCTGCCCTTTGTGCCGGGCTCAGAATACGCCGGCGTTGTGCAGGCCGTGGGCGAAGGCGTCACGCACCTCAAGGTCGGTCAACATGTGGCTTGCCTGTCCGGCACGGGCGGGTTTGGCACCCACACGCTCGCACCCGCCGCGCTGTGCATGCCCTTGCCCGATGGCTTCTCTTTCGTCGATGCAGCAGCTTTCATCATGACCTACGCCACGTCGCACCACGCCCTGATCGACCGCGGTCAACTCAAGGCCGGCGAGACGGTGCTGGTGCTGGGTGCGGCCGGAGGTGTCGGCACGGCAGCCATTCAGATCGCCAAAGCGGTGGGCGCGCGCGTCATCGCCGCAGCTTCCACCGATGAAAAATGCCAGCTGTGCAAATCCATCGGCGCAGACGCCACCATCAACTACAGCCAAGAGAACTTGCGCGACGCGATCAAGACGCTGACCGACGGCAAAGGCCCCGACGTGATTTACGACCCGGTGGGCGGCGACTACGCCGAGCCGGCTTTCCGCTCTATCGCCTGGCGAGGCCGCTACCTGGTGGTGGGCTTTGCCTCGGGCCCGATCCCCGCCCTGCCCCTGAACCTGGCCTTGCTCAAAGGCGCGGAAATCGTCGGTGTGTTCTGGGGCGACTTCTCGCGCCGCGAACCCAAAGCCAACGCGGCCATGATGGCCGAATTGGCGCAGTGGTATCTGCAAGGCAAGATCAAACCGGTGATCGACCGCACCATGCCCATGGCCGAACTCAAAGCTGCCTATGCCCACATGGGCTCGCGCGGTGTGATGGGCAAGCTGGTGATGACCAACTGAAGTCGCCAGCACGGACGGCCGATCTGGGTTGTCAAAGAAAAAAGCCCGCTATCGAAAAAATAGCGGGCTTTTATTATTTGGGGTGGCTGATGGGGCTCGAACCCACGACAACAGGAATCACAATCCTGATTTTATAGCATTTGCTTACATTGATCAACATTGGTACAATCTATATAAATCAACAACTTACAAAAATTTATCTGGATAAATAGCCAGTCCTCTGTTGAATAGAATGCATAAATATTCAACTAATTTGCCTACAGATTGCCTACAGATTCTAGTACCCCCAAATGCAAGTTAGCCGCATTCGATTAACTTCTGGTCGTGCAACAGCCCTCAGGTGCCCCCCTGGTAAACACCAGGCGTTTCTCTGGGACACTGAAACACCATCGCTAGCATTGCGTGCGACACCTACAGGTCGGAAAACCTACGTTTTCGAGTCACGCCTGCATGGCAAAACTATCCGCATAACAATTGGCACCCTGACAGATTGGCCAATAGAGCAAGCCCGACTAAAGGCCCAAAGCTTGAAAATGTTGATCGACAGCGGCACCGACCCGAGAGAGATAGAGCGAGACAAACAGGCTGCCGCCGAAGAAAAGAAGTTAACCGCCAAGGCTAAAGCTGTAGCTGCGAGGGTAGCGGCTATAACAGTAGGGGAAGTCTGGGCAGACTACTTATCAAAACGTCGTCAATTTTGGGGTGAACTTCACTACCGTGACCATTTAGACAAAGCGAAAGCAGGCGGCTTACCATCTGGCCGTCGTGGTGACAGAAAGAAGTTGACCCAAGCTGGTCCACTTGCGGCATTGATGCC
>CANGMW010000184.1 GCA_947454695.1 Comamonadaceae bacterium
TCGCGCGTCGAGAAAAACGTGCGCATCCCCGAGAACTACACGGTGAATTGGTCGGGCGAATTTGAAAACCAGGAACGCGCCATGGCCCGCTTGTCGGTGGTGGTGCCGATCTCTTTGCTGCTGATTTTTGTGTTGTTGTTTGACGCCTTCGGCTCCTTCAAACAAGCGGTGTTGATTTTGGTGAACGTGCCCTTGGCTTTGATTGGCGGCTTTGTCGCGCTGTGGGTGTTCTCCATCCCCTTGTCCGTGTCCGCTGCGATTGGCTTTATTGCGCTGTCGGGGCAGGCTGTGCTGAATGGCGTGGTGATGCTGTCGGTCTTTCAGCAACTGCGCAATGCGGGGCACACCGTGCTGGAGGCGGCCAAGATCGGCTCGATCCAGCGGCTGCGTACCGTCTTGATGACGGCCATGCTGGCAGCCTTGGGTCTCTTGCCCATGGCGCTGTCGCAGGACATCGGCTCAGAAACGCAGCGACCGCTGGCCATCGTGGTCATTGGCGGCTTGTTCACCGCCACCTTGCTCACACTGGTGGTGTTGCCGGTGCTGTACGTCGCCTGGTTCTCGCGCCTCAGGCCCGAAGACCAGTTGAACAAACCGGCCGTGCTGCCTTAAGTCTGCGCCTGCGCCTGCGCTGCGCCGCTGATTTGGCGCGGGGCAGCGCAGGCCGGGGCTAACAGCTGGGCAGGGCGAGTAAGTAGACCCGCGATCACGCTTCGCCCAAGCCAATAGGCGAGGGTGCGCGCATCACGATGCGCGTGAACAGTCGGTCGTACAGCGGGTCACGCGGGTACTTGCCGGTGAGCGGGTCGCAATTGGTGGCAAAGGCCGCGTCGATCACTTTCCAGTCGTCCTCGGTGAGCACCTTCTCGGCTTCGGGGATGATGATGGCCTCTTCCATGCGCATGTGCTCTAAGTAAAAGTCCAGGTAGCGGTTGGCGGCTTGCTCAAAAACAGCGCGGCGCGAGTCACCCAAGAGCTCCCACGCCAGCAGCTGGTGTTGCAGCTCGCGCACGGCTGCTTCACCACGGGCATGGTCTTTGTCAAGATGCGCAATGGCGTCCTTGATGTGCGGGGCACGCGCAGCGACCGGCGGAAACAACAGCTCGGTTTCTTTGGTATGGTGCAGCCGCTCCGGAAATTCGTCGATGTAAAACAGCATGGCGCGCAGCACGTCAAAGAAGCTGGTGGCATCTGTGTCCGGCCCGCGTTTGATCATCATGCGCAGCGACTGCAGCATGGCCGCCAAGGCAGCGTGTTCATCGTGAATGATGCGGATACTTTCATGGCTCATGGTGATCTCCTCGTCCAAAACTTTGAGTCGTGAACGCAAGCTTGTCATGCGCCGGGGCGGCTTGGCTTGACAAAAGTCAAGCGTTGCTCATTCCGTGGGGCGCCAGCGGCGTAACAACAAAGCATTGCTCATCACGCTCACCGAGCTCATGGCCATGGCCGCGCCGGCAACCACCGGATTCAAAAAACCCAAAGCCGCCAAGGGAATGCCCGCCACGTTGTAAAAGAAAGCCCAGAACAGGTTCTGCCGGATCTTGGCGACCGTGCGGCTGGACACTTCAAGTGCTGCCAACACCAACATGGGGTCACCCCGCATGAGGGTGATGCCTGCGGCCTGCATGGCCACATCCGTGCCATTGCTCATGGCCATGCCGACATCGGCGGCAGCCAAGGCCGGCGCGTCATTCACACCATCGCCCACCATGGCCACCACGTGACGCCCGCCGTCTTTGAGATGCGCAACAGCCTGCGCCTTGTCAGCGGGCAAGACCTCGGCCAGCACCTCGCCGTCAAGAGGGCGCAGACCCAATCGCAGCGCCATGGCGGTCGCAGCACCCAGGTTGTCGCCCGACACCATCACGGTGCGAATACCGCGCGCGCGCAATGCCGCCAAAGCTTTGGCTGCGCCCGGCTTGGGCTCGTCCCCAAACGCCAGCAAAGCTTTGAACGTCAAGCCTTGGGGGGTGCGCGCCAGCAACGCCGACACACTGGCGCCTTGCGATTGCCACACCGTTGCAGACGCCGCCAAAGCACCCAAGTCCACGCCGAGTTCGTTCACCCAACGCAAGCTGCCGATCAAATAAGTCACGCCGGCCACCACGCCTTCGGTGCCACGGCCCGGCACGGCCTGGGCTTGTTCGGGCGGGGTCCATACCAATGCCCGTTCACGAGCGGCTTGAACCGTCGCACGCGCCAGCGGGTGTTCGCTGCCTTGCTGCAAACTCGCGGCGGCTTGAAGCATGGTGGCTTCGTCTTCTGCGGGGGCCGCCAAAAATGCAATCAGGCGCGGCTGCCCCACGGTCAAAGTGCCGGTCTTGTCAAACACCACGGTGTCCACGCGGTGCGCCAACTCCAGCGCTTGGGCGTCTTTAATCAGAATGCCGAATTTCGCTGCGACGCCGGTGCCCGCCATGATGGCCGCGGGTGTCGCCAGACCCAGCGCGCAGGGGCAAGCAATCACCAGCACCGCCACCGCGTGAATGACCGCCACTTCAAACGCATGGCCACTGAGCCACCAGCCCAACAAGGTGATGAGCGCCAGCACCAGCACCACCGGCACAAACACGGCAGAGACTTGATCGACCAGGCGTTGGATCGGCGCCTTGGCCGCTTGCGCATCTTCCACCAGCCGGATGATGCGCGACAACACGGTCTCGCTGCCGACCGCGCGCACTTGCATGACGATGCGGCCGTCGCCGTTGACCGACCCGCCGGTCAAAGCCGCGCCCACTGCTTTGTTCACCGGCAAAGACTCGCCCGTCAGCATGGACTCGTCGACTTGCGTTTGTCCTTGCAGCAACACGCCGTCCACCGCAATGCGCTCACCGGGCTTGATGACCACCTGGTCATCCACCAGCAACTCTGCGACAGGGACATCCACTTCTTCGCCATGCGCGTTGATCACATGCGCCCGCTCGGGCCGCAAGGCATGCAGCGCGCGAATCGCCGACGTCGTTTGGCGCTTGGCGCGCGCTTCCAACCACTTGCCCAGCAGCACGAGCGTGACAACCACCGCGGACGACTCAAAGTACAAATGCACCATGGCATCGGGCGGGGCGGTGAGCCACAGCCACATCGACAAAGCCCAGCCCGAGGTGGTGCCGATGGCCACCAGCAAATCCATATTGCCAGTCATGGCCTTGAGCGCGTGCCAGCCGGCTTTGTAAAAGCGCGCACCCAGAATGAATTGCACCGGCGTGGCCAGAAAGCATTGCGCCCAGGCCGGCAGCATCCAGTGAACGCCCAACAACTCCAGCAACATCGGCAAGACCAGCGGCAGGGACAAGGCCAATCCAAGTGCCACCGGGCCAAACCCTTCCCAGGGACTGTGCGAGCTTTGGTCGTCCAGGGCGCTGGTGTCACGCGGCGCATAGCCTGCCTCACGCACAGCGCGGCGCAATCGCGCTGGCATTTGCGCTGGCAGTTGCGCATCCTCGGCATAGCGAATCCGTGCGGACTCGGTGGCCAGATTGACCGACGCGTCGAGCACACCCGGTACTTTTTGAAGTGCACGCTCGACGCGCCCCACACAGGAGGCGCAGGTCATGCCGTCGATGCCAAGATCGAGAACAGGCGGGTTGTTTTTTTGCATGGTTGGTTCAGAATTCGGTGGTGTTAAGGATATACCCTCCCTGGTATGCATTTGGGTGCAAAATAAGGGAGCTCCCGACTAAAAGGCACTTTTATGAACCAGATTTTTCAAGTCACCGGCATGACTTGCGGTCATTGCGAAATGGCCGTCAAACGTGCCATCCAAAACGTCGATCCACAGGCACAAATCCAGATTGAACGCCAGCTTAACAAGGTGGAGGTGCAATCGCAGCAACCCCGCGAGCTCCTGGCCAAGGCCATCGCCGAAGAAGGCTACGCTGTCGCGGCCGGCTAATGTGCATCGTTAACTCTCAACCGAAGGAGAAATCATGACCATCAACATTGGCAATATTGAACGCATTGTGCGCATCGCCGCGGGCCTCATTTTGGTGGGGCTGGCTGCAACCGGCACCGTAGGCTGGTGGGGTTGGCTGGGCTTGGTGCCTTTAGCAACAGGTCTCACCGGGTGGTGCCCTCCCTATGCGATGCTGGGCATCAGCACCTGCGCGACCAAGCCTTCCTCTAAAGCCTAAACACCCTATTTCGAAAGCCCCCCTCGACCAAGGGGGGCGATTTGTCATGACCAAAACCAGCCCCACCCTCAGCGCACCCCGGCATGTTGAACGCCTGATCACCGGACAACCCACGACCGACGGCGCGGGCGTCAAACTCACACGTGTGCTCACCCAGGATCTGCAACGCCGACTGGACCCGTTTTTGATGCTGGACAACTTTGCCAGCGACGACCCGGACGACTACGGCGCGGGCTTTCCCAGCCACCCGCACCGTGGCTTTGAAACCGTGACCTACATGATCGCCGGTCGCATGCGCCACAAAGACAGCGCGGGGCATGAAGGCCTGCTGCAAAACGGCGGCGTGCAGTGGATGACGGCCGGTCGCGGCCTGGTGCACAGCGAAATGCCCGAGCAAGAAGAAGGTGTGATGGAGGGCTTTCAGCTCTGGCTGAACCTGCCGGGCAAAGATAAGCTGTGCACGCCGTGGTACCGGGACATCCAAAGCGCGCAGATCCCGGAGTTCACCACCGACAGCCATGTGACGGTACGGGTGATCAGTGGCGAAAGCCACGGGGTCACGGGTGCCATGCACCGGCCGGCCACCGACTACCCGACCAACCCCTTGTACCTGGATGTGCATTTCCCGGATAGCGGGGGTGACTTTGTGCAGGTGCTGCCCGCGCTGCACAACGCGTTTGTCTATGTCTACCGCGGCGAGGTTGGCGTTGTCGCCAAAGATGACACTGTCAGCGCCGTGCCTTTGCATCGCATGGCCATTCTGGACAACGACGGCGACGGGCTACACCTGCGTGCCGCACCGGGCGTCACCCGCGTACTGGTACTGGCCGCGCAACCTTTGAATGAGCCGATCGCGCAATACGGCCCGTTTGTCATGAACACGCGCCAGGAACTCATGACGGCGGTCGAAGATTTTCAAAACGGCCACATGGGATAAATGACGCGCGCGCAGGGAACTTGTCGCGTTCTGAAGCCTCCAAGCGATGTGGGAAAAATTCACCCACAGGTTTTTAAGACGCTTCGCCAAATCAAGGAACAAATATGAACATCACACACAAGTCCCTCTTGGTTCTCTGTTTGTTGGCCGGCATCGCCGGCTTGTCACAAGCACAACCCGCCTCAGGCGTGACGCCGGGTGCCGGCGACGGCATGCCACCCCGCATGAAGGCGCACATGTTGCAACGTGCTGCCGACCTCCAAGCCAAACTCAAACTCAGCCCGGAACAAGAGGCCGCGTGGGCCAGCTATACGGCAGCGATGAAACCGCCCGTCCAGGCGCAGCGCCCTGACCGTGCGGAACTCGACAA